>BLMC01000095.1 GCA_011959805.1 Lachnospiraceae bacterium
CCTTTCTTATCTAACAGTTAGTATAGAATTTTAAATAAACGACTGTCTGACATAATTTTACCCCCAGTGTTTGTATAAAAAATATATGAAAAACGCCAAATATTTCATTCTCTTTTTTCAATTATATGTTATGATAGTTGTATGCAGTTGCACCGTGCCGGGTGCACCACTTAATTTTATCACAAAACCGGCACAGAAAAGAGGTAACGATGAAATTTAGTAATGGCGGCTGGCTTCAGCAGGAAGGCTGTGAATGTTTTTCCCCACAGCAAGCATATTTTACAAAAGTAGAGACCGACAAAGTAACCATATGTGCGCCTACAATACACATTAACCATCGAGGCAATACACTTGGTGGTATCAATTTAACGCTGGTTATCACAACTCCTATGGAGGAAGTTATTCGTGTACAAACCTATCATCATCTTGGCGCGGTAAATACGTACCCAGCTTTTGAAATTAATGCAAACGCTAAACCAATTAAAGTAGATGATAACGAAGAGCGAGTTATCATCTACAGTGGTTCCCTTGCACTTGAGATTGGCAAAAATCACTGGTATATGCGTTATACGAGAAACGGAAAATTGATTACAGAATCCACTATAAATGATCTTGCTCTAATAAAAACAAATTGGAGCGGGCTTGCTTACGACAGAGGCGACAACTATGACACTTATATGCGTCAGCAACTTGGCATTAGTGTAGATGAAAAAATATATGGTCTTGGAGAACGTTTCACTCCCTTTGTAAAAAATGGGCAAAGTGTCAAAATTTGGAACGCCGATGGCGGAACAAACACAGAACAATGTTATAAAAACATTCCCTTTTATATATCAAATAAAGGATATGGTGTTTTTGTCAACCATCCGGATAATGTCGAGTTTGAAATAGGCTCAGAAATGGTCACTAGAGCTGAATTTTCTGTAGAAGGAACCTATCTCGACTACTTCCTTATCAATGGTCCTGAAATGAAAGATGTACTTCGGCGCTACACTGATATTACTGGAAAACCTGGTCTTCCTGCACCTTGGACTTTCGGTTTATGGCTGTCTACTTCCTTTGTAACCAATTATGACGAAGAGACTGTCATGAGCTTTATTGATGGTATGCTTGAAAGAGGAATTCCTTTACGAACTTTCCATTTTGACTGTTTCTGGATGAAAGAGTTCCATTGGAGTGATTTTTTGTGGGATAGTCGCGTTTTCCCTGATCCTGTGGGTATGCTTAAACGAATTAAAGAGAAAGGGCTAAACATATGTGTATGGATTAATTCCTATATTGGGCAAGAGTCTGTTCTCTTCAAGGAAGGCATGGAAAAAGGATATTTTATCAAACGTCCAAACGGTCAAGTATGGCAATGGGACATGTGGCAGTCAGGCATGGCAATTGTAGACTTTACTAATCCTGCAGCGTGGAAATGGTTCCAGGATAAGTTAGAAATTCTTCTTGACATGGGTGTTGACTGTTTTAAAACGGATTTCGGTGAAAGAATTCCTACCGATGCTATCTACTATGATCGGTCTGACCCAAAAAAAATGCACAATTACTATACGTATCTTTATAATAAATGTGTGTATGAGCTATTAGAAAGAAAACGTGGAAAAGGACAGGCAATACTGTTTGCCCGCTCAGCAACAGTCGGTGGTCAGAAATTCCCAGTCCACTGGGGTGGTGACTGTTGGTCAGACTATGAAGCAATGGAAGAAAGTCTGCGCGGTGGACTATCACTTTGTATGTCTGGTTTTGGATTCTGGGCACATGATATTGGAGGATTTGAGCACACTTCTACAGCAGACGTATATAAACGTTGGGTAGCATTTGGTTTGCTTTCCTCACATAGTCGGCTCCACGGAAGCCAGTCTTACCGTGTTCCTTGGGTATATGATGATGAGGCTGTCGATGTTGTCCGCTTCTTCACACGTTTAAAGGCAAAACTAATGCCCTATATCTACAAAACTGCTATTACTGCTGCAACAGAAGGTATTCCAAGTATGAGAAGTATGGTACTTGAGTTCACAAAGGACAAGACTTGCCATTATTTGGACAAACAATATATGTTTGGTGATAGTTTGCTTGTCGCGCCAATTTTCAATGACGAAAGCCGAGCAGAATACTATCTACCACAAGGTATCTGGACAAACTTCTTCACTGGAAAAGAATATAGAGGTGGTACATGGATTGAAGAACAACACAATTATCTAAGCATTCCTCTAATGGTACGCGAAAATTCTGTGGTGGCAGTTGGCGCACATGATGACAAACCAGACTACGACTATACAGACGGTTGCGAACTGCGTGTCTATGCTGTGCATGATGGGGTAAAAATTGACACAGCAGTATATGGCATGAACAATACTGTGGAACTTTCCGCTTCCATTAGAAGGCAAGGACATAGCATTATTGTAACAGCGGATAGCATCAAACCATATACTATCCGCATGATTAATATGCGTGCTGCGGAAGTGACAAGTGGATTTCTAACAATAGAAGGAAACGATTCTATTGTCACCCCCAATTCAGGCGCAAACGTTATAGAAATTACTTTTTAAATATCTTGTTTTAGGGATATAAATTGGTTCTATACCAGCAAAACTAATTCATATTACTTGAATTTATAACTGAGTAGGGAAGAAAATATTCCCTACTCAGTTTTCATAAATTTACTTTCCATTAATTCCTCACGCGCAACACGCATTGCACTTTCCACACTGCCTTGCGCAAACGGATTCGCAAGATTCGCATAGCTTAACGTTTCCAAATAACTCATACTGCCGCCACACTTGCAGAGATTCAAATAGTCTGTCCACGCCTGCGCATGATTTTCCCTCTCTTTTTTCTTAAACTCCATAGCTCCCATTGTTGTAAGGGTATAATTAATATAGTACATCGGATACAGATAAATATGGATCTTGTGATACCAAAAGCCACCTCGGTCAAAGAAATCATCTGCGGCGTAAGTACGCCATGGCATATATTTTTGCTCGAGTTTTTTCCACTCCAATGTCCGTTCCTTTGGTGTTAAGCTGGGATTTGCATAACAAATATGCTGAAATTCATCCACCGCAACACCAAAAGGCACAAATGTAATAGCCTCTTGCAGATGCGCAAAACGGAATTTATCTGCCTGTTCTCCAAAAAAGCGCTCCGCATAAGGATATGCAAACTGTTCCATCGACATTGAATGAATCTCCGCAATATCAGTTGATACAGAATAAAAATCCGAAATCGGTTGATTGCGCATCGCCATAAATCCAGCAAAAGCATGCCCCAACTCATGTGTCAACACTTGCATATCAAAAATTGTCTGATTAAAACAAGAAAATACAAACGGTGCAAGATAACGTTGCAACTCTGTCATATAACCAGTCGATGCCTTACCTGGCTTATTCTTCAAATCCATCAATTCATGAGCAATCATAAAATCAATAAATTCACCTGTCTCAGGACTCATCTCATGATACATCTTCGCCGCTTCATTTACCATGAAGTCATCATCGCCTGCCGGAACTGCATTGCCGTCTGGAAAAATACGCTTCTCATCGTAGAATGAAAAATCATTCACGCCAAGACGCTTTGCCTGCGCCTCGTACAATTTCTGACAAATTGGCACAATCACAGTGCGCACCTGCTCACGAAATGACTCCACTTCTTTCTGTCCATAATCTGTACGACCTTGCCTCATATATCCTACTGGAATATAATTTTCATAACCGAGATTACGCCCCATCTCATTGCGAATCCGAATTAGGTCATCCCAAATTTCTTCTAAGCGCGGCTCATTTTTATGATAAAATGCTGAATATGCCGCAACTGCTGCCTTGCGCACTTCTCTATCCTCATGTTCAAAATATTTCTGCAAGCCATATAGATTTAATTTTTTCCCATCAAAAGGAATCTCTGCGGTCGCCATCATCTTTTCATATTCATTACAAAGTTTTGCCTGCTGTTGCATCAATGGAATATTTGCCTCGCAAAAAGTCTTTTTATCCAGCTCTTTCTTAGCAAAAAATTGTTTTCCATATTCCTTCTCAAGTTCCGCGCGAAACGGACTATTCATCAGTGCTTCATCCACTGCTAGAAGCTGTGGCATAATAGTCGGAAATGTAGTATCAATATACTCATTTTCTTTTTCATAAAATTCATTTGTTGTGTCTAACGTATGTCGAATTAAGGCAATTACTGTATCGGTCGAAAAATCTTTTCCCCACTCATCATATGCAAGTATTGCTTCCTTAACTTCCACATAGCTGTTTGCACGCTCAATACGTTCTTTTGTCTCTGTCGCCATCGCCGCTATTTTCTCATAATCTGGTCTTTTGTACTCCAATGTTGAAAATTTAAAGTCTCTCATAATAATTCGCCTTCTTTCTTTATTTTTACCAAATTCTTACGAATTCGTATTCGTTTATTTTCCACGAACTCCCATCTGCCTGCTTTGCGGGCATACAAATCAGGATGGGTGAAATTTTATTCGCCTACCTTGGCAGATTCTCAACGCAAAACGGGAAATCTTTAATTTTATATTACTCATAAGGTCTCTGATAAAAATGTCCTGAAATCTGTTGAGTATTGATTACATTGACAAATGCCTTTGGATCAACCTTCTTGATGCCCTTGATAATCTCTTTGCACTCTGCTCGCGACACAACAGAATAAACAATCTTGCGCTCTTGATGTTCATAAGACCCCTCCGCCTGAATAATCGTAGCGCCATGATTACTATCCTTTGCAATCACCTCATAGACTCGCTCTGCATGATTTGTCACAACCAAAAGTGTATGCTGACGATACTGTTTAAACAATGTGCGCACAACCTGTGTGGAAGCGTATTGAAAAATAATGGAATACAATGCTTTTTCCCAACCAAACAGCAACCCTGCTACCACCAGCAAAATAGCATTAAATCCAAGAATAATATTGAAAGAATCCATGCCTGTTTTCTCTGACAAAAAGATACTGATAAAATCCGTTCCCCCTGTCGTCGCATTCATCATCAGGCACATACTAATCGTAAATCCATTGATTATTCCGCCAAATACACTAATCAACAAAGTATCATACACAATCGCCTGCGATGGCAAAACGTCTGTCAATATGTTTGTTAGCATAATACACAGACAAGAATACAAAGTAAACTTTTTGCCTATAAATCGAAAGCCAATATAGATTGGACCCAAATTCAACAAAATATTAATTATGGTATACGGAAGTTCAAATCCCCAAAAAAGTTGAACAATTCGTTGAATCAGCAGCGTCAATCCCGTCGCGCCACCTGGATACAAACCACCTGTCCGAACAAAAGTTTTAATGTTTAACGCCGTAATTACCGACGCGATACAGATAACAATAATCCGCTTTGCGTCCTCTTTAAAACTAAATTTCATAAGTTTTTCCTCCAATGCAATCTCCATCCAACAGTCTTTTCCAATTGTATTACTACATATTTCTTCTGCATCTTCTGCTCGAATCTCACCTTTCAATACAAGAAAACCCTTGAAAATCAAGGGTTTTCACACCAAAACTGAAAGTATGTATTTTCTACATCAATTGAAAATTCCCTACAGATTATTCTATAGCAAATAATCTATATTTACAATAGTAGCTTTGGAAAAACTTTAGAAAATATGAAATTAACCTATTAATACGTTTTTCTATATCAAATACTTTTTCTTATTTATTATCTCTTATAAACACACAATACAAACTACACGGTAATACTATCTAGTTTCCGTTTCCAACAATGCACCTTTGAAACTCCATATAGTCAATCTGCATCCCCGGCTTAATAAACAGCATCCTCATCTGATAATATCCGGCCTCTAGCTGTACACGAAGAAGCTTTTGCTGTATCCATCTTCCACTGGTACCATTAGTCTGGAAGGTAGCAAGCTCCTCACCATTAAGAACCGCTTTGCAGACACACTGTGCTTGATTTGTCTCCTCACACATTACCTGTACAATCACATCATAGTTTCCTGCAACCCTAATCACAAAATCTTTTTCTGTCTCAACAGCAGTATTCCAAACAATTCTGCTATTATCGTCCAATGCATTCTCCTTGTGCGTGTCTATATTAAGCGCCTTTATCAACGGAATTTTTATAACACTATTTCCTTTTCGTCCAAATGCTGGGGTCTTGATCAGAAAGCGACAGATATTCATTGCACTTCTTTGCAACTCTCCAACGGTAAGCCCTTCTGTGTTAAGTGCCGCAACAGAATTATCGCCGAACGAGTTAATTTCTGCACCATTGTTATTCACCACCATATAAATATCATTCTGTGCCCTCACCATATCAGCGGTGCGTTGCTTAGAGCCTTCTCCTCCTACTACAACATCATTGATGTTGGCCCACCAATCTGTCATAACAATTCCTTCATATCTCCATTCTTTTCTCAAAATTGTCGTATTTAAGTCATATGCTGATGCCGTCCAGAAACCATTAATGAGATTGTATGATGTCATTATTGACTGTGCATTTCCCTCTTTCACAGCAATCTCAAATGCTTTCAGATAAATTTCCCGCAATGCTCTCTGAGAAACCACTGTATTGACAACATTTCTCTCTGTTTCCTGCGAATTGCACGCAAAATGTTTGATTGTTGCATGCACTCCTTTTTTAGCGATTCCGCGCACCATAGCTGCTGCAATTTTTCCTGTCAGAAGTGGATCTTCTGAAAAATATTCAAAATTTCTACCATTCAGCGGATGCCTATGAATGTTGATTCCTGGTCCTAAGAGCGTATCAACTTGATTTTGTACCAACTCCTCGCCAACACAAGTAAACAGTTCCTCCGCAAGTTCTTCGTCCCAAGTACATGCAATCAGTGTTCCAATAGGAACCTGTGTGGCGTGTGCACCATTATCCAGACGAATTCCAGACGGTCCATCTGCACAGCATCCCACTGGAATACCATATTGGTAAAGCATGTCTGACACCCCACCAAATGCAGCAGCCGTCCCTGGTGTAACTTTAAGACTACACATGCCTTCTCCTCTTACAATCGCTGCCAAATCCTCCGTGGAAAGTTGAGAAATAAATTCCTCCATAGTACAATTTTCTTCTGCTACATCTTTTAGCAACAATCCCTTGTCACCTGTATATGGAATCGTCTGTGGCAATCTGGACACAATGCGTTCTTTTAAATCTATTGTTCTTGTTGGAACCGATTCATATTTGACAACCATTTTCTCATCATTTTCTACGAGCGTGTGTATACGCTCAAAATGTTCTATTGGTGCCAATGCCTCCTCGCACTGTTCTATTAAAAATGTATTTTCAAGCAGCCAACTATCTTTTCCATCCACTGATACTTTCTTTGTATCACGCACATTTGTTCCTGCATAAAAATAATATTTTCCAGCCTCAAGCACATAGGCATTTGGATATCCACTGACACCACTATCGTCATATGAAGCAATCCTATACACTGGAACTTCAATTTGAAGTTCTTCTTCCTCAAAATTATCCAAACTGCGTGTTTTGACAAATCCAATCAATTCTCGCACAGGTCTTCCCATTTTGCCTTGCGGACCTTCTATATATAATTGTATTGTCTCACGACCACTGTATTTTTCTCCTATGTTTTTCACTTTACAAGTAAACAAAAAGGTTATCTCAGAACCATTTCCACTTACTTTAACAGAACTATTTAATATTGAAAATTCTGTGTAGGAAAGTCCATAGCCAAACGGATAAAGCACAGATTCTTTCGCAAAAGTCTCAAAATACCGATACCCAACATAAATATCTTCCTGATAAACATTTTTCTCTTTTCCGCCATGATTCTTGTCAGAAGGATAATCTGTAATCTTCTTGGCTATGGTATCAGTCAATTTTCCTTGAAAAACTTCTTTTCCTGTAAGCACATCTGCAATGCCATTTCCACCTTCCATTCCTCCCTGCCAAGCATACACTACTGCTTTTATATGTTGGCTATCTTGTACAAAGCTCATATCAATAATATTAGCCACATTCAACACCACAATTACACATGCAAAGCTTTCACATACATTGTCGAGTATTTCCTGCTCTGTACTTGTCAGATAATAACTTCCTTTCTCGGCGGCATTATCCTTGTCCTCCCCAGCAGTCCTTCCAAATACTACAATCGCTTTGTTGGAGATAGCTGCTGCCTTTGTAGCAAGCTCCTTTGATATTGGCATTTCCTCCTGACACCATGGTTCTCTTGCCCAACCACCTTCACCATTGTCAAATGGATGTTCTGCAATCCAATTCTCATAACAGTGAATCAATTCTTCGTTGAGATTAATATGATTATCTCTAAGCCCATCTAATAAATTCGTAGTGTATGGCACATTTACTGCTCCACCTGACCCAGTTCCGCTCTTGTAATATTCTACCTGACATCTTCCAAACACTGCAATGTTGTCGCCCGCGCAAAGCGGCAAAGCTGTATCCTCATTTTTTAAAAGGACTGCACCTTGTGCAGCTGCCCTTCTACATAGCCTAATAATCTGTTCTGATTTGATATTATTCTGTCTTTTTTCCATGTTCTTTGTTCTCCTACTCATCACGCAAAGATTAACTTATATATCCCACATGTTGTTTATAATATATTCCTACCTACGGAATTGCACATAATAAAAACGTTTTTATTTTCAACTAACATATCACAATAAAAACGTTTTTACAATCCTATTTTTCCACTTTATTGGTCTTTGTACAATATACTCAAAGAAATTGATTAAAATTTGTTACTTTTATAAACGATTCCTTTCAGATGTCGATTCTCTTAAAATCATTCTACCTTGTACAACATCAATACAACCTTTCTCGTTACCTGTTATTAGAGCAATCAGATGTTTCACTGCCAATGTTCCTTGATTTTCAAAAGAAGTTCGCACCGTAGTGAGTGAAGGTTTGACCAAACTTGCAATCTCAATGTCATCACAGCCAACTACACTTACCTGTTCCGGAACTCGTATTCCACTATCTATCAAAGCCTCCACTACACCGATAGCACTGACATCATTCGCAGCAAAAATTGCCTCTGGCAGTGGTTTTTTTGACTTTACAAATTGTTTTATGGAATGATAAGAGGTCTCTTTCTCAAATTTGCCCTCTATAATATACTCCTTATCCAAATAAACTCCTGCCTGCAATAAACCTGTCTGAAATCCCTCCAAGCGTTTCAGATTATCATAATTATCATTGGTTCCATTCATATATGCAAACGTGCGGTGCCCCAGTGATAATAGATATTGTGCCACCAACTCGCCCTCATGATAGGAATCAAATATAACACTTGTTATCTGTTCTCCCTGTAGCTCTCTATCTAAAAAAATAACTGGTGTTTGTGTTTTTTGAAATAAAGCAATCTCCTTTTCTCCAATATCTCTATTTAAAATGATTGCACCGTCCATTTGTTTTCCAAGAATCTTTGCCATCATGTTATCTGCGCGCTCACTGACAAAGATATTTAACTCATAGTCATAATTCTTGCACTCCTGATAAATAGCATCTGCAAGAATATTATAGTAAGTTCCCTTAATTGATGTGAGAAAAAGACCAATTACCTTCGTGCACTGAGACTTTAGATTTCTTCCATTTAAGTTTGGTACATAGTTTAAACGCTCTACCACTTCCAGAATGCGCTGCCTTGTTTCTGGACGCAACACATCAACACCATTGAGTGCATTGGATACCGTCGATATCGACACCCCTGCTTCCTGCGCTACATCCTTGATTGTCACTTTTCTCATTGTCATACTTTTCATGCTCCTAACAAACCACTGCTTTTCGCTACCTTAACCCACATCGAAAACTAGTAGAATCGAGATAACTTTATTTCAAAACCATAATATAAATTTCTGTACACTTTATTAATCATGCCATTCTGCATCTGCTTTCCACTGACATTCTATAATCTGCATATCTGAAAAGGTTGCCTTATAGGAACCATCTGTCGGGCTACACGCATATATTCCATATGTAATCTTTTCTGCTCCTTCCCACATATGAAAAATTCTCATTTGCCTATAATTTATGCCATCTTCACTACACTCAATACAATAGTCACTATTTCTGCGTGAAAAACGATACCACATGCTTTTAATATTAGAAGGTATATCTGTAGTTGCCCAGTCAGAATATCCATGATTTGTAACAACACTTCCCAGACGTTGTATTTTTTCATTCTCGTACTCAATAGATGCTTTAAACCAGTTATCGCTATTTAAGTACATAACCACACCACACTGGTCAAAACGGCAAGCACTCTCAAACTCTGTTTTTACAACAAAGGAAAAAAACAAATCACTCGTTTCAATCTGAAATACTGGTGCATTGTCATTTTGAAAACCATAATAAGTGCGTGCCCACAAATCAGTACCTGCCTCCGTAATAATTACAATTTTATCCTCACCGACTTGCACCTGCTTTGGTTGACGTGTCCATTTCGGACTGCATTTTAAAAAATCCATCTTCTTTTCCTCTCTTTCTATCGAATAGTCTCTTAGAATCTTTATAAATAGGTAAATTCCTTAGAACCCTATTTTCTCATACATAAAACATCATTTTTCTATTTATTATATACTATTTGCCTTTTTGTTTCTCTACAAAGAATAATTCCAATTAATAACAACACTGGGAAAATAATACCTGCCAAGATGCCCATTTTTAAATTTTCTCCCAATACTCCAGATATCATTCCAACTAATGTAGGTCCTCCTGAACATCCTATGTCTCCTCCTAATGCCAACAGGGCAAACATCGCTGTCCCTCCTTTGGTTAAAGTGGCAGATGCTTTGCTAAAAGTTCCTGGCCACATAATCCCAACGGACAACCCACAGATGGCGCAAGCAATCAAACTAAGCTGTGGAATCGGTAAAAGAGAAATTCCCAAGTAAGACAAAATACACAGACAATTACTATAAACCATAAAATGTTCCAGATGAATCCGATCACCATATTTACCATAAAACATTCTGGACATCCCCATCAAAATGGCAAATGCCATCGGTCCTGCCAAATCACCAGCTGTTTTGGAAATTCCAAGTCCTTTCTCCGCAAATGTAGACGCCCATTGACTTACTGCCTGCTCACTTGCTCCTGCACATACCATCATAATCAGCAAAATCCAAAACACTTTCATCTGAAATAACTCCTTTAATTTTAGTCCTGACTCACCCTCTTCAATCAATGGTGCAATCGGAACTTTTGTAAAGGCAAAAGCATTTCCAATTGGAATCAGTGCCCAAAATATTGCTATCATCTTCCAATTTTCAATTCCAGCCACGTGAAAAAACAATGTCGAAATTAAGACAACACCTGCATGTCCCCAACAATAAAAAGAGTGAAGCATACTCATTGTCTTCTCCTTATTATCAGAAGGGCATGCCTCTACAACTGGACTGACAAGAACTTCTAAAAGCCCTCCACCAATAGCATAAATCATAACAGCAATCAAAATTCCATAGAAGGGATAGGATAAAATTTCTGGTAAAACTGTAAGTAAAATCAAACCTGCAGCAGATAAAACATGTGCTATAATCATTGATGCGCGATATCCTATTTTATCTACAAATACAACGGAAAAAAGATCAATCAATAACTGAATTCCAAAATTAAAAGTTACAAGTAACGTAATCTGAGAAAGTGCAATATGATAGCTTTTTTGAAAGAATAAAAAAAGTAACGGGGTAAAATTGTTTACCACCGCCTGCACAATATATCCCACAAAACAGGCTGTAATTGTTTTATTATATTGGCTTTTCATGTAATTATCTCCTCCTATATTGATAAAGGATATTTTAATGTATGTATGATTATTAATTATATCGTATATTCTCTGTCAAGTCATTGCACATAATCACATATTTATGGTACAATATCTCAAATTTTATTATTTTATATTATAAAGGAATATTTTTATGAACTCTTATAAAATTACTACTGATGAAACGCTTCGCGAAACCATTTGTCATGGAAACAGCCATTATCCATTTGCATATTATCCTGAAAATATCTGGCAATTTGATTTTCATCGAATTGATTGGCATTGGCATCATGAATTGGAATTCCTATTTGTAGCTGAGGGTACTGCACTCTGCCTTGTAGGAACAAACAAAATAGAGCTCCACAAAGGTTGTGGATTATTTGTCAATAGTAGTATTCTTCACAGATTTGAAGCGCAATGTAGCACTTTTATTCCTAATATCGTTTTTTCTCCCTCCTTATTAGCACCCGAAAAAAGCCTTATTTACCAAAAATATATTAGTCCTATAATACACGCATCTGTTCCATACCAAACCTTTTATCCAAATACAACCTGGCAAAATCATATTTTAGATCTTTTGTCACAAATTTTTATATTACAAGAAACAACTACAAATAATGAGTTACATACAATACAACTTCTTTATCAAATTTGGAATCTAATGTTTCAAAATATGGATATAGCTTCTTATTCACCAGACCTTCATCGTCTCAATCACAGTCAGGCAAGATTACAGACAATGATGCAGTATATTCATGACCATTACACGGAGGAAATTACCCTTGAAATGATTGCCGCCTCTGTATCCATTAGCAAAAGTGGAGCTTTGCATATTTTTCAATCGGGAATTCATATTTCTCCGATAGCATACCTTATCCAATATCGACTAACACAAGCAGCTGAACAGCTCTATACAACGCAAAAACCCATTTCTTTTATTGCAGAAGAAACAGGTTTTAAAAGTTGTGGATATTTTTGCCGAAAATTTAAACAGCACTACCATATAAGTCCTAATGAATACAGGCAAAAGAAAGCAAGAAATAAATAACTTTCAATTTTTTAATCAAACAAACTTACTTTTTATTCT
>BLMC01000096.1 GCA_011959805.1 Lachnospiraceae bacterium
GGTTTTTCCTCTCTTGTATCATGTGACATTAACCAGTATAAGGACACGAAGGCAGTAAAAAAGACTTTAACCATACCATCATGGCTGAATGACCGTGCCATTTCTATGGGGATAAACTTTTCACAGGTACTTCAAGAAGCACTTCTCTCCAAAATACAGGCTTAACACCTATCAACTACCCCGATTTTCACATGAAATCAGGGTAGTCCTTTTTTTCCATAAATGGATATTCCCCATTTTTGAAACTCAAATATTTTCTCATTTCTGTTAACTATGCTTACATTATAATATCCAAAGTCAACTTTGTCAATATTTTTTGTTGTCTTTGCCAACTTTTTTATTGACGTAATAATTTCAAGATGCTATTCTTTATCTAGGGAGGTGAAAAAGTGACTGTAAATGAACGTATAAACGAAATTAGGAAAACAAATGAACTTACTATGGATAAATTCGGTGAGCGAATTGGTGTCACTAAGGCTGCTATTTCTAAGATTGAAAAAGGTGAACGTGGAGTAACCGATCAGATGATTAAATCCATCTGCCGCGAATTTGGTTATAATGAAGAATGGTTGCGTAATGGAACGGAACCCAAAAAGCCAGCGATTGATGAAGATATCGAATATGGCATGATTTGTGCCAATCTTGGTATCACTGACAAGCGCGCAAAACAACTAATTATGAATTATGGCAGATTTTCCCCGGAAGATAAAAAACTTTTTTGGGAATATATAGATAGGTTATCGAGCAATTTGTTTCAAGATCATAGTAATTATAACAATTAATAGAAATGAGATGTATTGAAAAAACATGGTATTAATGGTGTAACCGAGATTAATAGAAACATAAAATGTATTGAAATAAACAACAAATAATTGAAAATTTAATTTCTGATGTTCCAGATAGCAAGTTAGATACCATTCTGGCTTTCATCACATTCGTATTGCGCGAAAACAGCGAACTAGATAGCGCTCTCTTGAGTGAACCCAGTCCGACAAAAGACTGGATGCGTGAGGAAGATGAGGCAGCATGGCAAGATTTATAAAAGGAGATGTTATTGCATCAAAATAGTAATATACGACCAAATAAAATATTTACTTTGGATAAAAACCTTATCCTATATAAGACTGGACATCTGACCAGTGATAAATTAAACGAATGTGTTAAAAAAGTTTGCTCAATCATTCAAACAATTAGTTATTTTCATAGGAAAAATCAATACAATGATAATTTTATTTACAAAATTTAATAGGGAGGAATTATTTTTATGAACAAAACAGAAGATAAACTAATTGAAAAATCCAAAGAGGCGTTTTGTCTTGCTATAGAATTGTATAATAAACCCACAATAAAATATCGTGTGGAAGGCTTTAGCCATTTTATTTGCAATGCATGGGAGTTAATGCTAAAGGCGCATATGATAAAAACATTCGGAGAAAACAGCATATACTACAAAGATAATCTCCAAAGAACCCTTTCACTAGAAAATTGTGTCCAAAAAATATTCACTAATAATAAAGATCCTTTACGAATTAATTTGGAAAAAATCATAGAATTACGTAATACAAGTACACATTTCATTACAGAAGAATATGAAATGGTCTATATCCCGTTATTTCAAGCTTGTATTTTTAATTTTAATGAAAAAATGATGGCATTCCATAATATTGATATGGCCACAATTATACCACAAAATTTTTTAACTTTATCAGTCAGTATGAAAGCCCTTAATGAAGCTGAAATAATAGCAAAATACCCCGAGCCTATTGCTACACATTTTATCGATTTAAAAACTTCTGTTGATCATCTATCTATTAATAATAATGCAAAATTTGCAATAAGAATAGATCATTATTATTATATTACTAAAAACAAGGATACTGCTACAAATATTGTCCATTTTGATAAGAATGCTATTCCTGGCATAACAGTAGTAAAAGAGCTACAAGACCCTAACAATACACACAAGTACACTGCAAAATCATGCATTAACGCCATTAAAGAAAGACTGCAACGAGAACATATAGAACTTACTTATAATCAAAACCCAACAAAGTTTACAAGCTTTCACTTTACTAACTTCTGTAAATATTATGGGCTAAAAGAAAATGAAAAACTGTGTTATGTACACAAACAATATTCAACTCCACAATACTCTTATTCACAACAAATGATTGATTTTATAGTAGACGAAATTATAAAAGATCCTGCACATATACTTGACAATATAAAAAAATAAGTCAACCCCAGGGGCAAAGGAATTCTAAGCTTTACAGCCTACTCCCATTCGGGAACCCAGCCTTATCCTTCACGAGTTAACTTATTTATATTATAATAATATGCTCCAATTTTGTCAATATATGTATAAAAATCAATACAACAATAATTTTATTAAAAAAATACTGGCCGGCGTCTGCAAACACCGGTCAGCGCTTCTGTCATATCCGTTCCCTTTCTTTCAAAGCCTTGGCGAAACCATAAAGCATTCGGATACTTTGGATATTTTTTATCTGCCTGACTATCTTCATAAGTTCCTCAATAAGTTCATCTTCTTCGTACTTCATAGATCCACTCCTCTCATATTTGCTGTTTATGTTCCCTATGTATTAATGCTATCACACTACAGGTTGCAAAATCTACCCTCACGTTTTCATATCTTATTTTTCAGATAAATTTCGTTAGATACCTACGAAAAAAGAACCATCATTTTTTTATAGTTTCTTGCACATTGCCAAATAATTTGTCATTTTCTTACAAGTGCTATTATTCTTAAATATATTTGATAAATTAAAATACGTAAAAAATTATGTATTTTTATATTGACACATAATAAATTATGTATTATACTATATCTATAAGGAGGACACAACAAATGAAAGGGTACTCATCAAGAGAAGTAATTGAAATACTTAGGAAAGATGGTTGGTATGAAGTGGCTTGCGATGGAGATCATCATCAATATAAGCATCCTACGAAAAAAGGAAAAGTCACAATAACTCACCCTCGAAAAGACATACCTTTAGGGACTCTCAAAAGTATTTCAAGACAATCAGGGATTATATTTTCATAATCCCTGTAACTTCTCAATTAATATATTATAGGAGGATTTTTTATGTTAAAAGACAGATATTCTTACGTTGCAGTATTTTCTTATGATGAAGATGGTATATGCATTGAATTTCCTGATTTGCCTGGATGCTGTCCCTGTGCAGATGCTGGCAATACAGATATGGCACTTAAAAATGCAAAAGAAGCTATGGGGCTTCACATCTGGGGCATGGAACAGGATAGTGAAACACTGCCTTCACCAACCCCTATTACAGATATTTCATTGGAACCAAATCAAGTCCCTGTACTTGTTGAGGTGTTTATGCCTCCCATCAGAGAACGTATTAACAATAGATTTGTTAAGAAAACACTTTCCCTCCCAGCCTGGCTTGCTTCTAAGGCTGATGAAGACGGTGTAAATTGTTCTAAGTTATTCCAAACTGCACTAATGGAATACTTGCACGTAAAACAGTCTAAGTAATGCGATCCCATTACTTTTAAGGTGATGAGAGTAATTTAACAGGAGGTGTTCTATGATAATAGGTATCTATCCACGTAAATCCGTCTACAGGGACAACAGCGACTCTGTGGCGGTCCAAGTTGAACTCTGC
Source organism: Lachnospiraceae bacterium (assembly GCA_011959805.1). Taxonomy (GTDB): domain Bacteria; phylum Bacillota; class Clostridia; order Lachnospirales; family Lachnospiraceae; genus COE1. Next base: position 3,657 of record BLMC01000096.1, read on the forward strand.
AAAGAATATGCTGCTATTGTATTTAAAGGTCAAGAGCTTGTTTTTAAGGTTTATGACAAGGATGAAGGATTTAGCGGCAAAAATACAAAACGCCCTTCCTTCCAAGAACTGATGCGAGATGTTCGCAAAAACGAGCTTGATGTTGTCATGGTATACAAACTTGACCGCATTAGCCGAAATGTTCGAGAGTTCTCTGCAATGTATGAAACTTTTGAAGAACATGGAGTTGCTTTTGTATCCGTCAAAGAATCATTTGACACCTCCACACCCATCGGAAGAACAGTTATGTACATATTGGCGGCTTTTGCCCAATTAGAACGTGAAAACACATCAGAGCGCGTCTCAGATAATATGCTTGCCCTTGCAGAACAGGGACGATGGACAGGCGGTAATTGTCCCGCTGGCATGAAATCCGTTCGGAAAAAACTCGGAAACAAGGAACATTCTTTTCTTGCTATAGATGATGAAACCATATGGCGTGTAAAGCTATTATTTGAACTTTTGGGAAATGGTTATACAATCACAGGATTAGAACGCTATTGTAAAGATCATGGTATAAAAAGTCAAAGCGGCGCATTCTTAAATTCGTCACAAATCTATGCCATTGTGACTAACCCTGTCTATTGTCAAAATTCCCTTGAAGCATATTACTACTTTCAGGAGCTTGGTTGTAAAATGGTTTCCAAAGATCTTTTTAACGGCACACATGGATGTATCCGCTACGGCAAGACCAAGACTGGGAAGGAACGGCAAACCACACAGGAACATGCCAACTGGACAATTGCTGTAGGAATACATGACTACGTTGTTTCTTCCAATGTCTTTATCGCTGCACAGAATCGCCTAGGAATCAACAAAACCTTTCGGACAGGGAAATATCCAACCGGTATTCTAAAAGGCGTTCTACGCTGCCGCTGCGGCGCCAAAATGACCACCCGAACCTATGAAAAAAATAAGATTCGTTTTTCTTATTATTTTTGTGACAAGCGTGTTCGACAAGGCAAAGAATATTGTGATTCCGAATATATACGTGTTGATACAATTGATGAATTATTTATAAAAGAATTAAAGAATATAAGAATCAATCCAGATTTTATAACACTACAGACTACGAATACAGAAGATGCTGATATCACTTCTTTGCAGACTGAATTAAATACCTTAGACACACAGCTTGCAAACCTTGCAAAAGCACTTGCTGAGAATGCTTCCTCCTCTGCCGCCAAATACATTATTACCCAGATGGAAGCACTGGACAAACAACAAGCATCGTTAAAAGCATCACTCGCCCGTGCAGAAATTTTATCTGAAAATAAAAAAACTGCTGCTAGTAATATGCAGCAAATATATGATAATATCTGTTATCTAGTTGACAATCTTGACAATCTGTCGTATGCTGAAAAAAATGAATTGGTTAGAAAAATTGTTAAATCCTGCACATTACAAGACAAAAACCTGAGTATCACTTTCTGATACTCAGATTCTATTTTGTATCTCTGTTGGTGTGCCGATAAGTCCCATCATATCATGTCCAAGATGTTGCCGTTTGTAACCAAAATCTCGGCCAACCCCAAAATCAGCTTCTGTCAAGCACAGACTAAAAATTTACAGCTTATTCTTGTGCCAAAATTCCAGCAATCTTCTTAATCATTTCATCTTCCTTCAACCGGAATTTAATTTCCACTCTCCTGGAAGCTGGCATGTCCACCTCCTGAGTGAGATTTCCTGCGTTGTCCTTTTGATAAACTGGATTACTCCATGACTTCCCATTGACCGTTAGAAGCTGCTGTAACTGCGTAATCTTTGTCTCGCTAAGTCCGTTATTTTTATTTAGACAAAAATCCGCCACGGCATTGGCACGCGCATAAGATAACTCCATATTACTCTGATAACTTCCGTCTGTATCTGTGTGTCCCTCAATAATAATCTCAGCAATATAATCACGAAATTGGTCTTGGAGTAGAACATCCAGATACATTGGAATAATGTTTTGTAATGTTTCCTTACTTTCCACGGTCAAGGAAGAACTGTTATAGCGAAAAAGCACATCCGAGGAAAATGTAATGGAACCTGTCTGCGCATCCACTTTCATCGTAGAATTGCTGAAAGCTGACTGTAACGCCCCGATAATGTCTGTACGAATACCGACGATATCCTGCAATTCTTGTTTTGTTGTCGTTAGCTCTTGTCTAGCATTTTCTATCTCCAGATAAGCATTATTCAACTCTTCTTGTGTCAAGGCCGCCTGTTCATAAGCCTGCTTTAATTCTGCTAGCGAAGATGCAAGTTCCTCATTGGACTTCTGCAACTGTGCCTTGGAAAATTCCAAATCCTCTATTGTCGCATCTAACTCGTTTTGCGCTGTACTAAGTTCCAACCTTGTCTGATCAAGATCATTTGTTTTCTGTCTGTATATAGCAAGCGTAATCGCTATCAACAAAATAAATATTAACAGAAGCGCCGCCATCATGTCCGAATAAGATTGCCAGTAACTATGCTCTGCAAAGGCTTCTCTGTTTCTTCGTCTATTTCTCATATAAATTCCTCATCTGCTCAAATGTATATAGCTGGCTGCTAATTTCATCACTCATCTCAATACACATATCTGCCAACATTTCCTTCTGATCTTCAAGCTGCTTTGCAAACACTTCCTGTCTTTCCATGACACTTGTAAGCGCTTCTTGCACATTGCGGTTTACTTCTACTAAGGTTGTGACTGCTTCCACCATTTCTGCAACATTCGCTGCGCTGGCTACCTGTGATTCTCCTGCACTTTTTAATGTATTTCCAAGTTTCTTAAAATCCGTATCCAACGCTAACTGCATCTGTTCTGTAAATTTATCTACAATACGTTCCACACCTGCTGTCTGCTCTGCTGCATCGCCTTTCATTACTTCAAGCATCTGTCTTAAGGAGCTTGCCATTCCTGCTTGATAGACAAGCATTGTCGCAGAATTTTCATCATCTTTTGCACCGAAAGGCTGCGCAGTCTGACGAAATACATTTAAAAATTCATCCAATGTCCTATACGCATTCGCCATAAGACCTCGATAAATAATACTAAACACCAACGAAAAGAAAATACCATATACTGAAGTGTGGAAAGCCACTTTCATACCAGAAAGCAAAGCACCCACATTATCAGAAATCGTAAAAATATCGTCTCCGCTAAATGCGCCAAGTCCCATAGAAAGACCAAGAAATGTTCCCAAAATTCCCATGCCTGTAAGTGTTCCTGGCACTCCAGAATTAAAAGAATTCATTCCGATCCGATCCAAAAAGTCCTCACTGATATATTCTTCTAAGTCACAAAAAGAACCACCTCTCCGCCTTTTTGTACCGCTTACTCTCACTCGATACTTATTGAACGCATCCTGCAAATCCTTTTGTTCAAAAAATGTAGCATCATCTTTGTATGTTGACCAAAGATTCGTTTCACCTGCCTTCTTATATTCCTTTTGCAAGAATACACTAGTATCTTCCAGCTCACGAGTAACTTTGCCCAGTCTACCAAAACTGATAGAAGATATAACAAACAGAATCCCGATAATAATCAAAAATCCAATATTAATTATCAGATTTATAGAAGAATTCCATTCTCCTGTAAATACTCCATTCAAATACAAAACAAAAACCACAACAATGACATACAGAAAAAATAGTACATAATACAACTTACTTTTCATTCTTATTCCCGTCCTTTTCCTTTCGTACTTTATTCAGTATTATTACATTTACCTTAAAAATGATTCTTACAGTTTATGGTTGTCTGAAAAAATACTGTTTCAAGTGTGAGTTTATCATACTTTTCGATGACTGACTATATGATGATATTAAATTTTTTATAAATATTTTGTATCATTTTAAATTCATTTTTTGTGTATTTCTCAAGTCTTCCTTATAATTCCAAATTATATGAAGCCTATATTCAGGATACACTACAATCTCCTCCAAAACATCAGTTGCAATCTCTGTTATTAATTTTTCTATCTCTATAAACTGATTTTCTAAAGTTTTATTTGCATTTAGATTCTTTAGTTTTGCTTCAAACTTTTTCATCTGTATGGAAACTACATCACGTTTTTTTATAATGTCACTTTTTGCCTTGAGATACCCCTCTTTATCCAGTTCTTCAAACGCAAACTTCTCATAGAGTCTCTGCATCGAACTATCAAGTTTCGTTTGAGATTCGTTTAGATTCCTTAACATCTTTGTTGTGATATTAACATCGTATTTCTTATTTTGTTGTTTTTCTTCCCAAATATGACTGGTATCAATAGCATAGAGTGTTTGCATATGTAATTCCTTTAGAACCATTTTTGTCAGATCGCATTCTAATATATGTTCTCTCATACAAGAATAAGCATCTGTAAAACGCGGTGTACTGCATATATAATATGGCTGCTTTGCATTTACTCGTTTCATAACATGACCGCAAATACCACAGCGTACTCTTTTATACAGCATTGTTCCTTTTCTGCTAGATATTGTTTTATTATATTCTAAGAGTTTTTGAAGTTGTTTTTGTGCAAGTTCAAACTCCTCCTTTGACACAATTCCCTGATGTGTGTTCTCTGCAATAATCCAATCCGCTTGAGGTACTCTTACAACATGATTTCTTCCCACTTCATCACGTATGCGCTTTCCATAGATTGTTCTACCAATATAACGTTCATCCCGCAAAATTTTTACCACTGTATTGTCTGTCCAAAAATTGCTTTTGGTGACACACGGCCATTCAGAACGGGAACAACCTGCTGCCCGTTTGTACAACATAGGGGTCAAAACCTGTTGCGCATTTAATGTCTGCGCAATCTGTGTTGGCCGAATCCCATCTACTGTCATTTTAAAAATTTGATGTACTACTTTTGCTGCTTCTGCATCTGGAACAAGCTGATTTCTATTATTAGCCGCCTTCATATATCCATATGGAGCAAACGGAGAAAGAAAATCACCTTGCTTTGCCTTAAACTGTTTAGCACTGCGCACTCTATATGACAAGTCACGACTGTAAAGGTCATACAAAAGTGTCTTGAATGACGTTTCGATACTGTCTATATGCATTATATGAACACTGTCCAATCCATCATTAATTGCAATAAAACGAACGCTCAAAAATGGAAACACACGCGAAATATAATTGCCTACTGTCAAGTAATCACGGCCAAAGCGGGACAAATCTTTCACAATAATACAGTTAATTTTACCGTTTTTTACTTGTTCTAGCATATTTTGGACTGCAGGACGCGCAAAGTTTTTTCCACTCCAACCATCATCACAAAATTCCAAAATATTCGCACCTACAAACTCCGGCATCTGACGAATAAAATCATCGATAAGATTTCGTTGGTTGCCTATACTGTCGGACTCAGCTTTATCTAACGTTTTTAAATCTGTATCTTTTGCAGAAATACGAAGATATTTTGCGATTGTAAAACGATTCACACGAACTCCCATCTGCCCGCTTGGGCGGGCCTACTAATCAGGATGGGTGAAATCTTTAATTTCACTCGAACTCCCATCTGCCCGCTTTTGCGGGCCTACTAATCAGGATGGGTGAAATCTTTGATTTCACATTATCACTGCACTACTATTTTTTTCTACAATTTCCCATTTCCTGCACTTTCCTAAAAGTTGCTTCATCAATAAGTGGTTTATGGGTATCTCTAACAATTTTCCATTCCGTTTTTGGTAATAACTGCTGTTTCTGTCCCTCACAGAAAGATTGTCTTTTCTTTCCCTGCACCATATGACCAAGATATATTTCATTGGCAAGAATAGTGCGCACTACTTTTGAACTCCATTCAACATTGGCATATCGCTCAGACTTTGCGTCACCTTTCAGATAATGATAACGCGCTGGGGAGGCAATCCCTTCTCTATTTAGTGTTCTTGCAATCTGCGCATAACTCATTCCTAAAATACGCTGTTTAAAAATATCCTGCACCACAGGAGCTGTTTCTTCATTTGGTTCTATCTTATGGGGATTCTCTGCACATTTCTGATAACCATACGCCGCCCACGTACCGACAAATTCTCCTTTGCGCTGCTTTATCGCATAACCAGAGCCAACCTTCTTTGATATATCTTTACTATAAGCTTCATTTATAATATTTTTTAGTGGAATAAGATAGCCATCCGAATTTTGTTTGGTATTGAGCGTATCAAACTGATCGGATATTGCCACAAACCGCACATCAAGAAATGGAAAAATCCTTTCTATATAATTTCCTGTCTCTTTATAGTTGCGTCCAAATCGAGAGAGGTCTTTGACCACAATACAGTCTATGGTTTTGTTTCGTATATCCTGTATCATTCGTTCAAACTCTGGTCTCAAAAAGTTTGTCCCTGTATGTCCATTATCACAATACAGCCCAATAAATTGCATGTCTGGTTGGGTCTCTATATACTTTTTGACCAACTCTTTTTGGTTCTTAATTGTATCTGCTCCTTGTCTCTTACTGTCTTCCATAGATAACCGTATATAACCACCTGCATGATAAATCCGTTGTCGGGGGACTTCTTGTACAAGAATTGAAATTATAGGATTGACTTTACGTTTCGTTCTTGCCATGCTGTACCGCCATTTCAGACAACTGTGTCATATTCTGTATTTGTAAACACCTCTCTGTAATCCATTGATATTCATCTTGCCAGTTATAGACAATTTTTATCTGTTTATTCTTGTAAATAAAAATCTTTTCTATGAAATACACTACTGCTGCTCGATTTAGCGTTGTAAAATTCTGATATTTTTTTAACTGGTCTATGCAATTTTTTCCTTTCGCATCACTTTCCATTATTTGCATAAGTTCTGTCTTAATTTTTTCTGCCTGTTCTTGTACTTCAAAAAGAAGGGCTGTGTAATTCTTTTTTAATTTCTGGTACTCCGCTTGGTCAATCACACCATCTATTAAATTCTCATATAGCGAACATAATAATCTTTGGTAACGACCAAACTCCTCATTCTTTTTATCTAGTCGTTCCTGATATTTTTTCACGTCTGCCTGTTGCAATGCAGATGCTTTTATCAATTTTAGAACTTTTTCCTTGCCAAGTATATTCTGCACTTGTCTTTTTATCGATTCTGATATGATTTCTTCCAAAATACAATCCCGCAAGCTATGTGCAAAACATGTTTTTTCATTCTTGTGTGCCGCACAGATATAATAGATGTATCTCTTTTTTCCAGATGGAATTGTCTTGCGCACCATTGCAGCACCGCACTCTCCGCAATAAACCATACCAGAAAATAATTCCACTGCATCATTTCCAGGACTTGTGCGTGTATCCATTGCAAGCACCTTTTGAACAATCTCAAAATCATGCTCGTCTATAATCGCCTCATGTGCTCCTCTCACAATATTCCATTCTTCACGCGGCTTTACAACACGCTGTTTAATCTTATAACTTGGAGTGGTATTTTTTCCCTGTTCTAGTATTCCTATATAAACAGAATTTTTTAGGATACGAAGAATTGTGGTCGCATTCCACGCGCAATGAGGATTGATACCAAATGGCGTTGCAAAGCGCAGTCCTTGGGATTTCTTATAATCTAGCGGTGCCAGTATGCCATCTCCATTCAATCGGTCTGCAATATCACTTGCACTTATCCCTTGTATTTTCCAGCGAAAAATATCACGCACTACATCGGCAGCAAATTCATCAATTAATAAATGATTTTTGTTTTTTGGGTCTTTTAAATATCCATAAACAGCAAAAGAACCTGTAAAATCGCCACGCTTTCGCTTAATTTCTAACTGGCTGCGGATTTTTATGGATATATCACGACAATATGCTTCGTTAATCAGATTTTTAAATGGAATCACAAGTTCGTCTAATTCTGTATTTCTACACAAACTATCATAATTATCATTGATTGCAATAAAACGAACCCCTAGAAAAGGAAAGATTCTCTCAATATATTCTCCCGCATCCAGATAGTTCCTACCAAAACGGGAAAGATCCTTCACTACAATACAGTTAATCCTTCCCGCTTTCACATCAGCCATCATCTCTTGAAATGCGGGGCGATCAAAACTAGAACCAGAAAACCCATCGTCAATTTTCATATCACATATCATCATTTCTGAATGACGACTAAAATAATCACAAATTAGATTTTTCTGTCCTGTAATACTATTGCTTTCCTCCTTGTCACCATCTTCACGCGACAAGCGCAGATAGCCACAAGCATTCCAAGTTTTTGGTATTGTTGATTGAACAGAATTGTATTCAACTTGATTCATAAGATGTTTTGCACTACTAAAGAGTTTTGCACCTACACAATTAGCCTTTTGAACGAAGATAAGAAAGCATCCTATCCTCCAATGTTGCATCTGTATCAGAAAAGCTAACTTTTACTGTATATTTACCATGACGATAGCAATATGGATTTCCAATCTGACGTATATAATCTAAAAAGCGCTCCTCTTTTGGCAGCGTAGTGTCAACTTTTACATCCCTTATATCCTTTAATGTATTGCAATCCACAAGATTCAATTCAACCGCCTGCATGGCATTGATATCAGCAATCGTTAATGCTTGTAACTCCATAGGACTTACAGCTCCTCTTTTTTGTTATTATATATGATTTTACAGGTTGTCCTTATGTACGAAATTTTCTGTATTAAAACAGTACAGCAACTTTTTTCCTGCACTACTTGTTACATCTTTCTAATATCACACAAATAAAATCAAAGACAATAAACTACAATTATGAATATTTGTTCCAATATCAACAAGTCAAGTCTTTCATCTGTTGCAAAACAGCAGCTAATTCTTTTGAAAAAATAGGATTTCGTAAATCTTTTTCACAATTGGCTTTCCAAAATGGCTCGTTTGTACCTGCTTTAATACATTCCGCAACGAGTGTTTTATTAATGTTAAGTGCCCAACTTATACCATTGTTTTTGAAATCTATAGAAAAAAGTTCATTGTTTTGGAGAGGAATTTCACGATAATCTTTGCCACAGCAAAAACAAATTTTATTTCTATCAAGCGCGTTGATAGAACGCCCATACATTATTGGATAATCCGCATTTTCAGGCACTGGTGCATTTCCAACAATCTTGTATTCTCCATAAAAAAACCG
>BLMC01000097.1 GCA_011959805.1 Lachnospiraceae bacterium
TGCAAGCAAGCTTGCATCGGATTTCTTGACCTTTTGACCCTGGTATCATAATATTTGGACAAACCAATATACAAAACAATTATTGCAAAATAGTGCTGGAGACGAGAATATGAGTGATATAACACAATTAAAGACGACAGTAAAACAGAAAGATGCAGAAATTGCATTGTGCAAGACATCAACTCAGACAATTTTTGAAAAACTTTCTATCTTGTCGGATGCTGCTAAGTATGACGTGGCGTGCACTAGTTCTGGCATTGACAGAAAAGGTAATGGGCGTGATATGGGGAATTGTGTGGCAGCAGGGATTTGTCATAGTTTTTCTGCAGACGGAAGATGCATCTCACTACTAAAAATATTAATGTCCAATGAGTGTGCCTATGACTGCAAATACTGTGTTAACCGCAAAAGCAATGATGTGCCGCGGGCGACGTTTACCCCTGATGAAATTTGTGCGTTAACCATGAATTTTTACAAAAGAAATTACATTGAGGGATTGTTTTTGAGTTCTGGAATTATTCATAATCCAAACTATACAATGGAATTGCTCTATCAGACACTATATAAGCTTAGAAATGTATACCATTTTCGTGGCTATGTACATGTCAAAGGAATCCCGGGCGCAGATTCAATGTTGATTCAGCAAATTGGGTATTTGACAGACAGGATGAGTATCAACTTGGAATTACCTACTGCGGAGGGACTTGAAAAACTTGCCCCCAATAAGCATAGAAAAACAATTCTTGCACCAATGCGGCAAATACAGAATGGCATTGCACAGGGAAAACAAGAGGTTGCATTATATCACAACGCGCCTTCGTTTGTACCGGCGGGACAGTCGACACAAATGATTATCGGTGCGACTCCAGAGAGCGACTATCAGATTATGTCTGTTGCAGAGGGGTTATATGATAAGTTTGGCATGAAACGTGTTTTTTACTCTGCTTATGTTGGAGTTAATGAGGATAAGGAACTACCATCAATTCAGACAGCATCTCCACTGTTGCGTGAACATCGGTTGTATCAAGCGGATTGGCTGCTGCGATTTTATCAGTTTCGGGTAGAGGAACTATTAAATGAGAAGCATCAAAATTTTAATGTATTATTAGATCCAAAATGCGATTGGGCACTACAGCATTTAGAACAGTTTCCTGTAGAAATTAATAGAGCGGATTATCAAATGCTTTTGCGAGTTCCCGGAATTGGAGTAAAGAGCGCACAGCGCATCTGTAAAGCGAGAAAAAGTGGTCCATTAAATTTTGAAAGTCTTAAAAAAATAGGAGTTGTTTTGAAGCGTGCATTGTATTTTATTACTTGCAATGGGAAGATGATGTACCATACAAAAATTGAGGAGGATTATATTACAAGGAATTTGCTGGCAGAGCATGAGAAATTACCGTTTGACAAGGATGGTATGACATACAAGCAATTATCGTTGTTCGACGATGGGCAGATAAATGCAGAATTGTTTGGAGAAAAACAGATGATTTTAACACAATAATTTGCGGTATTATGAATGGGAGAGTTTTGTTGAAAATGAGATAGATAGTCTGGTTTGTAAGGTGTAGATAGCACATGATGGAGGGAATTACGTGAAAGAGTATATACTAATATGTGAAGATAGCATAGAAGGAATACTGACAGGAGTTTATGAGGCATATCAGTTAAAAAAGAAAATGGGCATAGAAAGTCATGATAATATCCATCTTGCGACAAGACAACCAGATATGCAGCGATTGTTTACGCAGTATGAGCAGATACAGACGGATTCCGAAAAAGCAGAAAAAGTAATAAATACATTGGTCAAACAGTTCGGAAACGAGGTATGGTATCAAATTAGTATGGCACTGGTATCTTGCTTTGACGACAAGGCGGATGCAGTGTATCACACGATTGTTCTTGGATTGCAATTGCGGGACAAAAAGATTACTGACCGATTACAAGAGGATTGTGTACATCGTACTTTTCAGTGTGCACGTGCATCTGGAAATGAGTTGTGTCATCTAAAACAGTTTTTGCGTTTTGCGGAATTACAGAATGGTATATTGTATGCGAAAATTGATGCAAAACACCATGTTCTTCCATATTTAATGCCGCATTTTGCCGATAGACTGCCCGCTGATAACTTTGTAATCTATGATGAGAATACACAGATATTTGGCCTACATGCAAGCTATAAGAAGTGGTATTTAATGCGGGGAGCGGATTTTGACGAGGACCAGTTGGTTTACTCTGAGGTTGAGAAGGAATATCAGAAGTTGTTTCAGCGTTTTTGTGAAAGTATTGCAATTGAGGCGCGAGTGAATCCAAAATTGCAAAGAAGTATGCTACCATTGCGTTTTCGGGATAATATGACGGAGTTTCAATAAAATAGGTTTTTAGAAAGGAGGACTTAAAGAGTATCAACTGGATAAATGGGGGAATCTGTGTTTTCATGCAGAGGATAACTACATTCCAAAAGTGACAGCAGAGGAAGGCCCAAAGTGGCAACTACGAATAGAATCTGTAATAGAGCCATATGCGCCCGCTTGTATGGCAATGCATCGTTATCTAGTTCAACATTATCAAATTTCAGAACAGGTTTGTCATTGTATGCGCACAAATTTTGAAATTGATGGAAGATTGGGAGAGTATGCGCTTTGTTCCTATCAGGAAGCATATGACCAAATGTGTCAAAAATATCCAAATATGAATCAGTCTGAAGAAACAAAGCTGACAGAATGGAAACTTGCATTGTTGTCAGACGCACCTACATTTACAAAGAGAACGTTGGATTTAGAAACAGTGGAGTGGTTAATGTTGGTCTGGAAAGTGCGGAAGTGCTCTGAAGAATTGACCAAACAGGTCTATGATGCATATAAGGAAGAAAGTGCGCTTGCCCTTCCGTTGCTAGAAATGTTGATTGAGCGTCTGGTAGATTGTAAAAATCAATTATCGAATATGTGTGAGGCTGAGATAGAACAAGTATCATTACAAAACGACTATTTTTGGTATTACTTTCTGGGAACCGTATACCCATATACAAATGATGGCCAAGGGTGGGGGGAATCAGATTATCATTTTTCATTGTCACAGTATATGAAACAAGTATATCCTGTTTCAAAACACTTTATCAGTCAATTTTTTCCTAAGAAGATACAGTCGCCAAAGGACACTATGCATTATATTCTGCAAATAGGAAAGCATGAAACGATTGTATATTTAAATGAAAAAGAGATACGATTAACATTTACTTTGCATCATGTAGAATACTTTATACAAGAAACCCCTGTTTTTTATCAAATACTTTCTTTCGCGGAGTTGGTAGCATTGCCAGAGACAGAAGACGGGATTTTAACATTTTTCTTACTCTTGCCAATTACAAAATTAGAGGCGGATAAACAATCCAGAACAGAGGTGTTGCGCCGATTCAAATATTTGCCATTTTATAAGCCTACTTGGGATTTTATTGTGGATTGTATAATGCGAAATACAGATTGGGAAATTGCACCGGAGCATTTGCAGAAACAGTTTGAGGAAATCTATTATAGTGAAGATTCTTTGCATTGTTTTCGTGGCAGGTTGACAGGACGCAAATTTACAGTGGAATACAAAACACCAAAAGGTTGGTATCCAATGAAGTTGTTGAATGGAGAATCAAAAAGTGCATGGGCAGTCGAGGACAAAACAGAGCGCCTTTGTATGATGCATACAGTTGTGGATGGATTTCTTCCGCCAGAACCAAAGTTTCTAAGAGAGGTTTCTGTCAGAGGAAAATCAGTGCAACAGAAAGCAGTTGCAGTTTACCATACAATAATGGAAAGCAGACAACTATTAGGAATTGAGTTTGCTGTAGTTTTATGGTTTTGGGAAGATGAGACTGCTATTCCACGATTGTGTTATCTATATATGGAGAATTATTGGGATGCGGCAAACACGTTGCTTGAGATTACAGGAGAGCGAAAAAGTGCATACTTAAATCGTGAGGAACGTTTAAAACGTATTATAGGGGAACCAGCAAACATTGTGGGTTATTTTAGTGTGGAGAATGCGCTGCCGTTTCCAGTTGGCATTGGCAAAAGTGGAAGATTTTATAGCTATTTTAATCATAAGTTGATTGTGGCGGAGTGTTATCCAGAACTGATAGCGCAATGTATTGACTTGGAAAATCTATATAAGATTGAGATTGATGATGGATTACGCTCTGTAGATTTGTTTACAAGAAAACTAGAAAATTGGTATATGTCTCGATATCATTCAGATACAAAAGAATCTGAGGAAAATTATCCCTTTGAGGTATTTAGAGAATTGTTTAAGAAACTATAAACTGTTACAAAGTATTGGATATTAAGAAACATTTTATTTGCCATTTCATGACAAAGATTATATACTAAGATAAAAACATAAAAACGGAGAAGAAGGCAAATGAAGGTAGTTGAAAAACAGACATTAGACAAAGAGAGAGCATTATATGGAAGTAAGGATATCATTATAAATGAGTGTATTTTTGATGGTCCAGCAGATGGAGAGAGCGCAGTAAAAGAGTCGTCAGATGTGCAAGTAAACAAATGTTTCTTTAATTTGCGCTATCCATTTTGGCATGTGCATCAACTGACGATTCGCGATTCGGAAATGACCTCGCTGTGTCGCGCCGCGCTTTGGTATTCCGACCATGTGGAAGTTACAGGAACAAAGATGCATGGGATTAAGGCATTTCGTGAGTGTAGTGATGTGGTAATTCGCAACTGTGATATTATTTCACCAGAATTTGGCTGGTCTGTGAGAAATATTGAGATGGTGGATTCTGTGGCGGAAAGTGAATATTTTATGATGCGTTCAGAAAATATTACATTTAAGAATGTAACATTCAAAGGAAAATATTCTTTTCAGTACATAAAAAATGCAATATTTGAAAATTGCAACTTTGATACAAAAGACGCTTTTTGGCATGGTGAGAATGTCACTGTGAGAAATAGTGTTGTCAAAGGAGAGTATCTTGCGTGGTATGCAGATGGACTTACATTTGATAATTGTAAAATTATTGGTACACAGCCGCTATGCTACTGCAAAAATCTAAAGTTGAAAAATTGTGAGATGATAGAAACAGACCTCTGCTTTGAGAAGTCTGAGGTGGAAGCACAAATAATCACCCCAATTATCAGTGTTAAGAATCCATTAGCAGGAACGATTACCGCACCCAAGGTCGGTGAGATTATTATGGATGATGAAAATGCAAAAGGAACGATTGAAATAAGCAATAATTTAAAATTTAGCAAGTCAGAATGATAGTACACTCATGCTTGACTGGTCGTACAAAAGCTTGAAAAGGCATGGAGATGGATATAATAATTGAAAATTATGTTTGATGAATTGGATATAATATTAGAAAGTAGTTTTGCAAACGAAATAGTATCTTAAGAGTCATTTTTTACTATTCGTTTATTCTGAGAAAGTGTAGAAAGGGCTTGAAAAAGACAATAAAGTATGCTATGGTTAAGAAAAGCAAAGGATTTTCTATATTTTAGGAGGTATTGATATGAAGAAATTGTTAGCTATGGGACTTGCCTGCGCAGTAATGCTTGCTCCGGCGTTTTCCGTAAATGCTGCAGAGGAGGTTGCTACCTGTCATATCGGAGGCTGTAATTTAGGGGAATGCTTTATGGATACGGATGGTGATGGCATCTGTGGAAATCATTATTTTGTAGATGAAAATGACGATGGCATCTGTGACTTTCACTGTTACGCTGATGTGAATGCAGATGGGATTTGTGATTATTTTGTAGATGCAGATGAGGATGGAATTTGTGATCATTGTCACGATCATGGAAAACCAGTTCCAGCAAGTACACTAGATGGTGCTGTAAGCAGCGCAGGCACTTCAAGTACAGCAACGACTACTTATGTAGCGCCGGCTCCTACAGTGACATATACCACACCTACTGTTACGTATGATTCCAATTATTATTATGGATGTCATGGCGGCAGACATCATAGCCGTGGGCATCATGGATATTGTTGGTAATATTTTTGATAATACAGAGAGCACGAACTCTGTAAAAATGTGACAGATAGTCAGGAACTATTTGTGACATGTAACAATTAACAAAAGCTCGATAAGGAGGACAAAATGCAGTTTTATTTCAACAACCTACGAATTTTAATCACTGAAAGACAGGGTGTAGTTCTCCATAGAGCATTGTAAAGAGCTGTTGTAATACGATTATGGCAGTTTAAAAAGTATTTTGTATTTATTTGTGATTATACGAAATCTTAAGCTTTTTGAGAAAAACACCTTTTTAGAGGTGTTTTTTTGTTGCACAGTCAGCAGTATTCGCAGGTTGTTTTAAAATAAAAAACTATAAAAATAGTTTTTATCAAGGGCGATATCATTTATCTTAGTCAGGAAAACTTTTACTTTTATAAGGGAAAGGGATGACAAAAATATAATTTTGTCTCGGTAAAGATACAATCTTTGACTTAGATAAGCCTCTGATAAGATTGTAGGTGTGCGAAGTGGTTTTATATTCGCAGAGTCGTACACCACAGCAAGAATGTGAATGGTGTTTTTGAATATCGTGCGATATGCACAATCGGAAAGGAAAGAGATTTTATGATTACAATATATGGAAAATACACAAATGCAATTGTTTACACAACAGAAAACGAACAGTATGCGATGGATGATTATGCGCGCAAGCAATTACAAATGATTTGCGACCATCCATGTGCGATCGGTAGCAAGATACGTGTTATGCCAGATGTGCACCCCGGCAAGGTAGGAACAATTGGGTTGACAATGACTGTGGGAGATTTGTTGATGCCAAATTTAGTTGGTGTGGATATTGGTTGCGGCATGACAATTGCCAAGCTTAAGGCAAAGCGTCTTGAATGCCAAAAATTAGATACGATCATTCGCGATAATGTGCCTGTCGGTGGTGCAGTTAGAAAGAACTGTCATAAACTGAGTGATAAGATTGCACTGCGTAGATTGCGTTGTTTTAAAGCGATAGAGGAATCAAAAGCAGAGCACAGTATAGGAACACTTGGCGGTGGCAATCATTTTATTGAGGTCGACAAAGAGGAAGATGAAACGCTTTATCTTGTGATTCATTCTGGAAGTCGTCATCTTGGCATGGAAGTGACAGAATACTATTTAAAAGAAGGTCAGAAGGCATCTCAGATGAAAAAACAAGGGCATGCTCCCTATGATTTAACCTGTCTGGAGGGAGAATTATTACAAGATTACTTGTATGACTTAGATATTGTGCAAGAATTTGCAAGAATCAATCGAGAGGCAATGATTGACGAAATTGTGCGTGGAATGAAATGGAAAGTGCTAGATAGTTATACCTGTATTCACAATTATATTGATTTTTCAGAAGATGTGCCGCTTCTTAGAAAGGGTGCGATTAGCGCGAGAGTGGGAGAGAAAGTGATTATTCCTATGAATATGCGCGACGGAATTATTTTGGGTACAGGGCTTGGCAATGAGGACTGGAACTGTTCTGCGCCACATGGTTCAGGGCGTGTTTATCGACGTTCAGAAGTGAAGGAACACCATACAGTATCCGAATTTAAAAAGGCGATGGCAGGTATTTATTCTATCTGTATTAATAAAGACACACTAGATGAATCACCTTTTGCATATCGTAAGATAGAGGATATGTTAAGTGTAATCCAAGAGACTGTAGCGATTGAAAAAGTCATTAAACCCGTTTATAACTTTAAGGCGGGGGCATCGAAGTAAGAATATTGTAACAGTTCAGTCATGTCCACTTATAAGTAGTCCGTTTATACATTTTGAATGTTTATTTAGTTTATTTCCAGCAACTTATTTTGCGCGTTTGTCCTAAGTTGAATATACAAAGTGCTTTGGGTGAATAAGCGTTCAACAATGTTTTATAAATTTAGTTTTGCATGGTTGAACTGTTATAGATTGCATTCAGATGTAAAAGGATTCCCGTGTCTATAGATAGAGAGCAACTTATTTGTATCAGCGGCGGGATTTAATCTCCATCTGAGATATCTTTGGTGAATTGCAGAAGAATGTATTATGCTGCGCGCTTTTGCATATTTCTTAATAGACAATCGTTTTCAGATAGAGTAAGATAGTGTTAGGATAGTTTTTCAAAATTTTCTCATAATATCAAGAACAAAAAGACTTCGATAGCTAGTAACGAATGGGAGGTGCTAAACTTGATTATTACAATCAGTCGAGAGACAGGAAGTGGTGGACATACAGTAGGCAGACTATTGGCAGAGCGGTTGAATTATGATTTTTATGATAAAGAAATTGTGGCTTCAGTTGCAAGCAAAATGGGAATTGACGAGAAACTTATTTTGGAAAATGGGGAAAACATGTCTGATCAGGATTATATTGATATGAAAAGTGGTTTTGTACCACATTACAAGAAGGCAGAAGTTCCTTATGAAGAAATTAAAGAGGCGCAGGATAAGGTAGTCAAAAGTATTGCGGATAAGGGAAATTGTGTGATTGTGGGGCGTGGTGCAGATTATATTCTCAGGGGGCGCGATAATGTTTTTCACGTGTTTATTCACGCGGATATGGAGCATCGTGTAAAGCGTGTCCAGCGTCATGAGGGTGTGACTGGCCAAGAAGAACG
Organism: Lachnospiraceae bacterium; assembly: GCA_011959805.1. Classification (GTDB taxonomy): domain Bacteria; phylum Bacillota; class Clostridia; order Lachnospirales; family Lachnospiraceae; genus COE1. The sequence continues at coordinate 8,604 of BLMC01000097.1, forward strand.
CATCCGAAAAGAACTTGTGCAAAAAGACCGTTCCAGGGCTACTTATTATAGATATTTTACACAGAAAGAGTGGGGAAAAGTCGAGAACTATACACTCTCACTTGATTCTGGTATTTTTACCAAGACACAATGTACAGAATTAATTATTCAAGCAGTGAGAATGAAGCATTTATGAGATGAATCGATATTATTGAACGAATTGATAATGAATTATGTGATTATCCTGATGGGCGTATGGGTGATTTTTATATTGCCTATATCTCTAAGCCACAGAATGCAAAATACCTTTTGACAGGGCTGTGTAATCCTGTGCCACAAAGGTAAAATTTTGCAAAAACTTAATATTTTAAAAGGAAATTAACAGATAAGAACTTGCAATATAAAAACGATTGCGATACAATAACACATGAGTATTTTATATCGAAAATATTAGAAAAATAAGCGCCTTTCGCGATAGAAGGGTGTTGAAAAGGAGTAAAAAATATGATTAAAGAGTATTCTCCAAAGGATATTGAGAGAAAATGGCAGGATATTTGGGACAAGGAGGAAGCCTTTCGGGTTGGTGTGGATAAGTCAAAGCCAAAATATTATGCATTGGTAGAATTTCCATATCCATCGGGACAGGGACTTCATGTAGGGCATCCAAGACCTTACACAGCGATGGATATCGTGTCAAGAAAACGTAGAATGCAAGGATACAATGTTTTGTTTCCTATGGGGTGGGACGCATTTGGACTGCCGACAGAAAACTATGCAATCAAAAACAAGATTCATCCTAAGATTGTGACCAAGAACAATGTAGAGCATTTTAAGAATCAGTTGAAGGCACTTGGCTATTCGTTTGACTGGTCCAAGGAAGTGAACACCACAGACGAGAACTATTATAAATGGACACAATGGATTTTCTTACAATTGTTTAAAAAAGGACTGGCTTATAAAAGTGAGATGCCAATTAATTTTTGTACTTCCTGCAAGGTTGGCCTTGCAAATGAGGAGGTTGTAAACGGTGTTTGTGAGCGTTGTGGAGCTGAAGTTATCCGAAAAATGCAATCGCAGTGGATGCTTAAAATCACAGATTATGCAGATAAATTAATCGATGGACTTGACCATGTGGATTATATCGAAAAAGTTAAGGTATCACAAAAAAATTGGATAGGACGTTCGGAAGGCGCTGAGGTAAAGTTTAAGATTAAGGACAAGGATGAGACCCTTTTAATTTATACAACTAGACCAGATACTCTTTTTGGTGCAACCTATATGGTAATTTCACCAGAGCATCCTTTGATTGAAAAGTATAAGACTGAGATTGGAAATTATGCAGAGATTGCTGCTTACCGTGAACAAGCTTCCAAAAAGTCAGATTTTGAGCGTACAGAGTTAGCCAAAGACAAAACAGGAGTGTGTATCAATGGTATTTGTGCGATAAATCCTGTCAATAATAAGGAAATTCCAGTATGGGTATCAGACTATGTACTAATGTCATATGGTACCGGTGCGATTATGGCGGTTCCAGCACATGATACAAGAGACTGGGATTTTGCAAAGAAATTTGGACTTCCGATTATAGAGGTTGTTGCAGGAGGCGATGTTCAGAACGAGGCGTTTACAGATGTAGCGACAGGTACACTTTGCAATTCTGATTTCTTGAATGGAATGGAAGTAAAAGATGCGAAAGAAGCAATTACAAAGTGGCTTGAGGAAAAAGGAATTGGTCATAAAAAAATTAACTTCAAACTTCGTGACTGGGTGTTTTCCCGCCAGCGTTATTGGGGGGAACCAATTCCTATTGTAAAATGTCCTTGTTGTGGTTTTGTTCCACTTGATGAGAGTGAGCTGCCTTTGAGATTACCGGAAGTGGAGAGTTATATGCCTACAGATACAGGTGAATCACCGCTTGCAGCAATGCGTGATTGGGTTGAGACTACCTGTCCAAAGTGCGGTGGTAAGGCGGAGCGCGAGACTGATACCATGCCACAGTGGGCGGGGTCTTCCTGGTACTTTTTAAGATATATTGACCCTGACAATGACAAAGAGTTTGCATCAAAAGAGGCGCTTGAATATTGGATGCCAGTTGACTGGTATAATGGTGGTATGGAACACACAACGCTCCATCTGCTCTATTCCAGATTTTGGCATAAATTCCTTTATGACCAGAACTTAGTGCCTTGTGATGAGCCTTATAAAAAGCGGACCTCACATGGTATGATTCTTGGCGAGAATGGCGAGAAGATGTCCAAGTCAAGAGGAAATGTGGTCAATCCAGATGACATAGTGAATGAGTTTGGCGCAGATACACTGAGGGCTTATGAAATGTTTATCGGTGCTTTTGAGCTGAGTGCAGCATGGAGTATGGAAGGCGTTAAGGGGTGTCGTCGTTTTCTTGAGCGCGTTTGGAAACTTCAGGATATGCTTATTGATGGAGAAAACTATCGCCCAGAGATGGAAACTAAAATTCATCAAACCATCAAAAAAGTTTCCAATGACTTTGAGAGTTTAAAATTTAACACAGCGATAGCAGCAATGATGGCGCTAGTAAATGAATTTTATAAAGCGAACAGTGTTACCAAAGGGGAGTATGCAACGTTAATTTTACTGTTGAATCCAGTAGCGCCGCATATGACAGAGGAACTCTGGGAGATGTATTTTGGCAATGGCAGAGTGTATCAGCAGAAATGGCCAGCGTATGACGAAGCAAAGACAGTGGAATCTACAGTGGAGATAGCAGTGCAGATTAATGGCAAAGTGAAGGCAACATTAAAAGTTGGACTTGATGAGGACGAGGCTTCTGTAAAAGAAAAAGCACATGCAATTCCTGTGATTGAGGACCTCACAGTAGGAAAGAATATTGTGAAGGAAATCTATGTAAAAGGCAGAATTTTGAATATTGTAGCAAAATAAATAACTTTAGAAATAGTGAGGAACAGCGCAGCAATAGCTATTTTTAACAATTTCTATGGGAAAACACGGAGGCGAAACTGATGAATGAAGTCTTAACGCCGATGAATCATAGAGAAATTGAATATAATGCAAAAAAACTGTCGGGGTGTGATATCCCCGACAGTTTCGCACACACAATAGGTTCTATAGATAGAGTAAAATGCAAAGATAAGAATAGCAATATAGCCTTTAATCTGCAAGAGACACAACTTTTGTTGGAAAATGGAATAGCTCTGTTAAAGTGGCTTGATGAGACCGGGAAACGTGTGTTTGATAAAGATTTGGTGATGGATTACGGGACAGATTGTTTAAGGTTGTATTTGCTGTTTGAGCAGACGCCAAAAGAGAATGATGATCCTTTTTATGACAGTTGGAAGGAGGGAGCATTGGAGGGGATTTATAAATTTCTTGGCAGATATAGAAGAATGATACTTGTCGCTGATGTGTGGAACAAAAAAGGCAATTATAACAAAGAAATGCTTTCTACAGAAAGTATTTGCAGGCTGAAAGAGGCATTGGAGAACACTACAGTCAAAATAAAAAAGAGTATCAGTCGTGGCAATACAATGTCTAATCGACATAACATTGTGTCGTCATTAATGCAACTCTTAAATATATTTCAAAAAGAATTGAAAATTGGAGAGATTGTGACCAAACTTCATACTCACGCAGTAGAGATGGCTGTTCCACATAGCAGTATAGAAAATAAATTTGAGATTGAACAGAGAGAAGATCAAATACAAAATTCCGAAGTGACAAAACTTTGCCAAGAGTTTATTGCGCTGATGGCGCCATATGCACCAAGTTTGTCTGTTACATTATGTGCACGCCAATGTGGAGGAAATATAGCATTATGCAGGTTGCACAATCACTCATAATAATATAACAGTCCAACTTTGTTTTTCTATTATAAGCATCAGTCATGTATCAATGATTTAATGTGGATAAACTGCCGGTGCTATTTTATGAGTTTTGTAGTAAATGTAAAATTGGGGGCTGAGTGTGTTACTTTTTACACGAACTCCCATCTGCCCGTTTTAGTGGGTATACAAATCAGGATGGTGAAATTTTAATTTCACACGAACTCCCATCTGCCTGCTT
>BLMC01000098.1 GCA_011959805.1 Lachnospiraceae bacterium
ACTTTTCCTGTCCACATTTATATACTAACATCAAGTTTAACGAGGGATACCATACGGAACATGCATGGTCATGTCTGATAGGTTCATATCTGTTATTGCTGCTGTGCATAGTGTTATCAAGCTTTGTCAAATGTGGGATAGGGTTTGTATTCTTTATAGGATCGGCTGTAAGTCTAATTTGTCTTAATCCGATTGATGACAGGTTATTGAACCAAGATGAAAAGCGTCTTTATAAAAAGATAACGGCTGTGCTTGTAATCATCTTTTTATTTACGGATGCAGTATTCTTTTGGCGTAACTTACATATATATTCGGTCTGTATAGCAATTGGCATTATGTTATCGGCCGTATTGTAGATACCCTGCATATTTGAAAAGCTGGTAAAAATGGAACAAAATGACCAAACGAAGGCGAAAAATGTCGTTTGGCGCAAGAAGGGTTGAAATTATGGCAGAAATACGGATAATGAGAATTGTCATTGATTTCACAAAGATATACACGTATCAAAATTTTGAATGGAGGGATTCAATATGGAAAGAACAAAGAGAAAGAGTAAAAGAAAAATTATTGCACTGGGACTATGCATGATGATGTTGTTTTCGACGGGGCTGCTGGCACATGCACAAACTACAGATTTTACCCTGACGGTTAACAGTTCCGGATACCAGCAGGATAATTTGTCCAAAAGAACTTTGAAAGCTGGTGGAACTGATTATGAGAATAAGTGTTATGTACGTGCAACCAATTTTGTAGGTACTGGAACAGTTTATGTGCAGTCCATTAAGCTGACGGATACAAGTATTCATTCGGAGTCCGAAATTGCATTGGGAAGCGCAAGTTCTGTCAATGTCAGGAAAGACAAAGCATATAACAAATATGCACCTTCGGGTGAATATTATTATCTGCAGGGGAGATTTGGAGCATCAGCATCCGGGAATACGCTTAATGTTGTTGGCCGCTATACTCCGTAAGAACAAGTATGTCGTATTGCAGGGACAGATAAATGTTAAAGATTTTGATCCTGCAAGATTGTGAGATGAATGTTCTACAGTAAGCTGCATATATTTAAAGCATATTAATTTACTGTGTACGCATCGAAAGAAAATTTGTGGAATACCGGTGTATTGTCGGTATTCCACATCTATTGAAAAGATACTAGGAGAAAGTTAAATGAAAAAGAAGTCAAGTTTTGTGATAGCCACTATATTTTTTGCTTTTTTGACAGGTTGTGGGAATAAGGAAAACATAAAGGATAATGTACAGGACTTTGAAACAACAGAAACTATGGATGTTAAGGAAGCTTCATCTGATGACATATCATTTCCGGCACGTTACGAAAATACTATCGAAAATGTTAAATTTAACATGGATATAATAGTTGATGCAGATCTGACAGAAGAAGTACCAGTTATTGCGAAAGCCCAGATGAAAAAAGTGGATGCAGGACAAGCTTTTGATCTGTTATTTGGCAATAATGATACATATGAAACATATGAGTATGAGGAAAATGATGAGTATGGAAAGAAAGTAAAAACGGGAACGTATGTCAGTCCGGAAGAAACGACATTGTCATATGGACCGGTTTCAAGTCAAATGACATATATGAAGAGAATGTTAATGCCATACATACGTAGCGCATTTGTATTGGATGATGAAGATGAACGATACAATGCCGATTTATATTCTAAAGAAAAACAATTAACTTTTATGGATCGTGAAGAAGCGTTTCGGACAGTAAGTGATGTCTTAACGAAAATTAACACGAAATTTGAATACGACTATACGGGATACGCTTTGGATTATGCAACCATGCAATCACAGGAGTATCATGAAGATATAGATGGTAATATTGATAATGCACAGTACAAAGAAAAGTGGTCTGTTTCAGACGAAGGGTATTATTTTTGCATAAATGAAATATATAGGGGGCTTCCGCTTTATCATGTATATTGTGAAATTTTTTCAGATATAAAAGATGCGAATGCGCCAGTGCAGGCATTTGTGTCCCAAAACGGAATAGAATATTTGGATATTGAAAAAGTATTTGACATTTCAGAGGAAAAGATAGGAGTTCAATTACTTCCTATAGATGCCATTGTCGAAACAGCCGCAAATAAGTATACACAAATTCTTGGAAGTTCGACATATGAAATGACAAATGCAGAATTATATTATTATGTTGATTTATCTTCTGGAATGGGAGTATATGATGTCAAACCAGTGTGGATAATGAAAGGAATTGAAGAATCCGGGGAAAAACAACAGGCAATTCAGGTAATTATAGATGCGCAGACGGCGAAGGAGATAATACCTTGAAAGAAATGTATTGTTATCTGAAAGCGGACTTTAAACGTTCTATATGTTCAATAAAGTTTATACTATCAGTTGTTTTGATTATATGCGTATTACTGTTTGCGACACAGGAAGGAATTGCGCTGGATACAGATGTACTATATGTTTTTTCTATTGTTATGTATGGAATGCCTGCTATGATTATACTGGTGTGTGGGTCTATTGCTTTTGCAGATAGTCTTTGTGAAGATCTGGAACAAAAATATGTTTTGCAGCAGATTATCCGGGGAGATTTAGGAAAATATGTGACAGCCCGGGTTTTAAGCATTTTTATTACAACAATTATAGTAACTGCATTGGGTGTTTTTTTATTCTCCAGTATTTTACATATTAACTTGCCGTGGGTGGAGATATCCGGATTACAATATGACCATATCATTCATGCTGGCGGATTGAGGTTTTTTTTGATATATAGACTATATCCTTTATATTATCTCTGCTATGGGATTCAGTATGGTGTGTTGGTTGGAATTATGGCTTTATGGGCATCCTGCCTTTCTATGTATATTTCAAACCGAATGCTTGTATTGTCGGCACCAATGATTATTTACTATTTTACAGATTATGCGTTGGCAGAAGTGTCTTCAGGAATGCTGAGTTTAGCTGTGATTTTTTCGCCGTCAAACAATCTTTTCTTAAATGATTTTTTGTCTGTGACATTGGTAATTGGCATAGCTGTCATAAATTTATGCTTGACCAGAAAGATTATGGTTATTAGCTTAAGGAGTAAAGTTTATGAATAAAGTAAAATGTATATGGAATGATGCTGTTAATAATTTTTTCAGTAAGCGATTATTGGTTTTTTGCATTTTTCAGTATAGTATCCTGCACTATTATATCAGCACTGTTAAGCACTTTTCCATTATGGCTGATTACCCGGCAACGCCATGGATATTGCCTTTTATTGGACAAAATGTTTATTGCTTATTTGTTTATGGAATCTCTGTAGTTTACTTTTATTCCAATATACCATTTATGCAAAAGCACGAGATGTATGTGCTGATGAGACAAGGGAGAAAACGATGGATATTTACAAAAATACTGAGAATTTGCCTGTCAGCGATTATGCTTTCAATAATTGAATTTGCATTGAGTGTATTGATTTTATTACCAAGGATAGAACTGGATGCTAAATGGGGAAAATTATATAATTCCCTTGCCATGACAAGTGCCGGAACAGATTATGGAGTAAAAATTTTTTTCCCTTATGAGATAATAAATGAAAATAGTGCAATAAGAACTTTATTGATCTTTTGGACGGTTTTGTTTGTTGTGACAGGATTGATTGGAATGATCATGTTTGTATTGAGCATTTATATAAACAGGACGGCTGCAGTAGTGTCGGGGACTTTTTTTTCTGTGCTGCCGGTAGTATTTGCTAATTTATATTTACATAAGGAGTGGATTGGTTTTATATCTCCACTATCATGGCTTGATCTGCTTCTGCTGTATGGGAAAATGTGTAAAAAACACCCATCATTTTTGCAGATAATTATAGTAACAGTTATTTTGATCCCTATTTTATCTATTGCTTCATTGAAAGGGATGCAGTTAAAAGATTTGAGTTGGACAAATGAGGAGTGATCATGTGCAGGAGCAAGGCAATAGTATAAAAATAATAGATGTTAATAAATCTTTTGGAAAGACAAAGGTTCTTAACAATATCAGCTTGGAATGTAATCAAGGTGAGATTATTGGCATTATAGGGAGAAATGGTGCGGGGAAAACTGTGTTGTTTAAAATAATGTGCGGACTGATGTCCGTGGATTCGGGAGATATCATAGTAAATGGAACAAAGAGGAAAAAGCAGTCTGAAGTTTTGAGGTCAGCAGGTATTATTATTGAAGATCCTGCTTTTTTAAAAAATTATTCAGGGATAAAAAATCTGGAGTATTTATATATGCTGAATCATAAAAATGATAAGCCATATTTGGAAAATGTCATGAAAAGAGTGGGTCTTGATCCGAAATCCAAAAAGCATGTGGGTAAATATTCGATGGGAATGCGCCAAAGATTAGCTATTGCGCAGGCAATTATGGAAAATCCGAATTTTTTAATACTGGATGAGCCATTTAATGGATTGGATAATCAGGGCGTAGTTGAAATGAGAAATATATTTCTTGAATTTAAGCAGGAAGGAAAAGTAATAATAGTCGCGAGTCACAATTCAGAAGATATAAAAGTTCTTTGCGACCATGTCTATAGTATGGAAGCTGGAAACTTAAAAATTATACGATAAGTTAGCTTGACGCAAGATCAGATTTTTTATCCTGAAGGGAATATGTATACAAAATTAGTGCAGCGTCTTAATCATATTTTTTAGTGATGATTGAGACACTGCATTAATCATTAATGCTGAAAGAATAGCGTACTTGCAAGCATCGTTTTGTATGTTCTCATAGCAAATACGATGGCTTGTGTTAATTTTTACATTGCGTGTGGGTGGATAGTCATAGATACGAGTCTCAATTTGGTTTAGCATTTTTTGCTCGCTCTTTTCTATAAATTTACAAACACACTTGACAATCTTTCTCTGAACTGACGGGCGGCAAGGGCGTGACTTTTGCTAAGGGTACGCCAATCTCTAATAGTATGACAGAGCTTTACACCAATATGCGATATCTCCAGTATGGCGCGTTACAGAAACTTGGGCTTCTTCTTTTGGAGAAACACAGACAGCCATAGATATAGCGTGCCAGTTATAGATACATCAAACAAAATACAGGGCAGGAACACACTGCAAAAGGGATTGCGAGATGCAGTCCTTTTTAATATGGAAAAAGGAGAATATCAGATTATGACAAACTTAACAAAATATGAAATGGAAACTGTGGTAAACTGCAACGTCGGAGAGCAGACGGCAAATGTCTATAAAAGAGATAAATCTGTAATTCAGAAACTGAATCAGCTTATGTCTGATTACCCTGACACTTATAAGTTACGGAAGCAGACAGATATAGACAAGAGCTTTCTGATGAGGGGAATGGCTTAGAGAAACTAATATTCGTCAATTTAGGAACATATATTCTGTCTGTAAATGATAAAAAGTAAAGTGGAAAAATTTCAGATTTTGAATGAAGCGAAAAATATGCTTATACAAAAATTGGCTTGAAATCTGATATAGAAGCATTATAATAATATAATAGAAAGAAATTTTGAACATAAAAGGTAATGATAATGAACAAATTAGAATTTTTTACAAATGATAGATATTTGGTTTTGAAAACATTGTATGAACACCAGATAGAGATTAATAATTCAGAGATATGCCCTATTACACAGCAGGAGATAGCTGACGCTATTGGATGCAGTAAAGCAAAGATAAATATGGTCTTGAATGAATTGATTGATAATGGTTATGTTAAAATTTACAATAATACAAAAGGTAGGTATGTCCTGACAGAAGAAGCAAAAAAGATAATGAAAAAATTTAAGTCTTAAAAATTGGATAGGAAATATATTACAATAAATGAATTGAGGGAGAAAAGATTATGAAGTTGGCACCTGAAGAAATTGCAGAACAGCAGAAAAATGAAGAAAATACAAAGAAAAATTATATTACACCTATCATTCAGGAAAGATGGGGAAAAGAGAATTCTGACAACATTGTTATGGAATATTATTTTACGGATGGCAGGGTAAATATTGACGGAGATAAAGTATCAAGGGGAGATAAGAAAAAGGCAGATTATTTACTTTTGTTTAAAGATAATATTCCTTTGGCGTTGGTTGAGGCAAAAGGGATAGAACATAGTGCAATGGAGGGATATCAGCAAGTTCTTGAATATGCTGAGATTTTGGATATTCCGTTTGCATATACGACAAATGGGATTGATTTGATTGAAGAGGATTTAATCATATATAAGAATAACGATAAATTAAAAATGCTGGATTTTCCGTATCCAGAAGAATTGTGGAATCGATATATTAAGGAAAAAGATCTGACAGAAGATGAAGTCAGGTTGATCAATCAACCTTATTATATTGATGCATCAAAGGCAAAGCCGAAGAAACCACGTTATTATCAGAGAATCGCTATCAACAGGGTAATTGATGCAATCGCACAGGGAAAGAACAGGATGCTCCTTGTCATGGCAACGGGAACAGGCAAGACGTTTACTGCATTTCAGATTGTATGGAGATTGTGGAAGAGTAAGACAAAAAAGAAAATCTTATATTTGATTGATAGAAATGCGCTTGCAGACCAGACAATGCAGAAAGATTTTAAGCCATTTGTAGATGCTGGTGTTATGGTAAAAATGAAAAGTGCAAATATCAAAAAAGATACTGCGTATGAGGTATATACAGCGCTTTATCAGCAGTTGAAGAGCAAAGATAAAGACTATTATAAGGAACTCCCGCCTGATTTCTTTGATATGATTATTGTGGATGAGTGTCATAGGGGATCTGCTGATTTGGATTCTAACTGGCATGAAATACTGGAGTATTTTGGTTCTGCTACACAGCTTGGTCTTACTGCAACACCAAAAGAAACAGAGGATGTGTCAAATATCAATTATTTTTGTGCAGAAACAGATGATAAACCATTGTATACATATTCATTGAAACAGGGAATTGAAGATGGTTTTCTTGCTCCATACAGAGTTATTTCAGTTGAACTTAATATTGATAAGGATGGATACAGACCGCCATCAGGCAAAATGGATGTAGATGGGAATCCTGTGGAAGACAGGGTTTATACCCAAAAAGACTTTGACAGAACTATTATTGTGGAAGAAAGACAGGAAATTGTTGCAAAAAGAATCACTGATTATATGAAAGAAAATGATTGCAGGTATGCAAAGACAATTGTTTTCTGTGAAAATATTGACCATGCAGATGCAATGGTTTTGAAACTGAAAAATCTCAATTCAGATTTGGTTCAGGAAAACAGTAAGTACATAATGAAGATTACAGGTGATGATGAAGTTGGAAAGGCAGAACTGGAAAACTTCACAGATCCAAATACAAAATACCCTGTTATTGCTGTTACAAGCAAACTGATGTCAACAGGTGTGGATTCAGAAACTTGTGAACTGATTGTTTTGGATAAGTCTATCGGTTCTATGACAGAGTTTAAGCAGACAATCGGCAGGGGCACAAGAATTAATGAGAATTTTACAATTGATGAAGAAAAAAAGAGCAAGCTGCATTTCACGATTTTAGATTTCAGGTCAAATTACCATCAATTTGAAGACCCAGAATTTGATGGTGAACCAGTGGCAGTGATGGAAGTTGGCGAAAATAGCTTATTTCCAAAAGGAAGTCCTCAAAAAGAAACAGAGGAAAAGGGTGGGGATAAAGATAAAGGTAAATCAAAAGGTCATATTCAAAAAGTTAAGGTTAATGGTGTAGATGTAACTATCGATGGGGAAGAAGTACGTTATACTGATGAAAATGGAAACCTTATTAAGCAAAATATTGAAAGTTGTGTAAAGAATAACATTTTGACACAGTATCCAACATATCAGGACTTTTATGTTTCTTTCAAAAAATCAGATGATAAGGATGGAATGACTATGGACTTGTTGCTTGAAAGAACATATGTAAGGAAGATTAGTGAGGCAGTTGGATATTATATTGATAAATTTGATATTGTTGGTTTAGTAGGATATAAGCAACCACCTAAATCAAAAGAAGAGAGACTAAAGAATGTTTATGATTCAGGTATATTAGATAAATTGGATGTTGAAAAAAGAGATATTATTGAAACCATTCTGAATGAATACAAGACAGAGGACTTTTCAAAATTAAAAGATAGTACTGTTTTTAATCTTCCAGTATTCAAAGAAAAGGGTTATACATGCATGAAAATATTGAAAAATGTATTTGGTGGAAATAAACAGAAGTTTATTGATTTAATGAAACAGATAGAAGAAGTGTTATATTAGACAACGGGGAGAAAGAATTATGGCATTAGCTACATTAATAAAAAGATTGCAAGATATTATGCGCGGAGATGCAGGTGTCGGTGGAGATGAGCAGAGATTATCTCAAATAGTATGGATTTTGTTCTTAAAGATTTTTGATTATAAAGAGGAAGAGTGGGAACTTACACAGGATAATTATGCACCAATCATTCCAATAGGCTATCGCTGGAGAGATTGGGTAACAGGGGCTTCCGTAAAGGATCAGATGACAGGAGAAGAACTGATTGATTTTGTTAATAATAAGCTATTCAGAGTCTTGTCAGGCGATGCTGTTAAGAATGAAAAGGGGGAAGATGTATACCTTTTTACAAAGACAGATAGGGCATCCCTTATTGTAAAAGAACTGATGAAAGAATCAACAAACTTTATGAAAAATGGAGTCCTTCTCAGACAGCTTCTTAATATTTTTGATGAAATTGACTTTTCTGATTATAACGAAAGACATGCGTTCAACGATATTTATGAAACTTTGTTGAAAGGCCTGCAGAAAAATAACGGAGAGTTTTATACACCCAGAGCAATTACATCTTTTGTTGTGGATAAGGTTAATCCAAAGATTGGAGAAAAAGTTGCAGATTTTGCCTGTGGTACAGGTGGATTTCTTGTAGATGCACTTCATCATGTAGAAAATGCAGGAATCAAAGTAGAGGATTTACCAAAACTGCAGCATTCCTTTTATGGAGTGGAAAAGAAGCAGCTTCCTTATATGCTCTGCACAACGAATATGCTGTTAAACGACATTGCAGAGCCAGATATTATGCATGACAATTCGTTGGAACAGGATGTAAGAAGGTATACAGATGATGATAAATTTGATGTTATCCTTATGAATCCTCCTTATGGCGGTTCAGAACTTGAAATTGTGCAGAAGAATTTTCCTGCTGAACTCAGAAATTCAGAAACAGCAGACCTCTTTATGATAGAGATTATGTATCGGCTTAATAAAAATGGGAGGTGTGGTGTGGTTCTTCCTGATGGATTTATTTTTGGAACTGATAACAGTAAGAGTGCGATTAAGAAGAAGCTGGTAGAGGAATTTAATTTACATACAGTAATCAGGCTTCCCGGGAGTTGTTTCGCTCCATATACAAGTATTGCAACAAATTTGCTTTTCTTCGATAAGACAGAATTGACAAAAGAGGTATGGTTCTACAGATTTGATTTGCCAAATAAACAGAAATTCTCTATGAAAAAAAATCCCATGACAAGAGAGAAAATGTCTGCCTTGGATGAGTGGTGGGATAATCGTATAGAGATTAAAGATGAAAAAGAAGACAGTTCTATGACAGAGACTTGGAAAGCAAGGAAGATATCTGTTGAAGAAATTGCAGCGAATAATTATAGTTTAGACTTTTGTGGTTTTCCAAATGAAGAAAAAGTGATTCTTTCTCCGAAAGAGACAATAGAGAATTTTAAAGCGGAGAGGGAAAGGCTTGATCGGAAGATGGATGCAAAGCTACAAGAGATAATGGATATGTTGGGAGTGTAGTTATGGTATTGGCAGAGGATTTAAGACAGGCAGTATTGCAGGCTGCATTGCAGGGGAAGCTGACAGAACAGCTTGAAACAGATAGTGATGTGGACGAGATGCTGATAAATATACAAGTTGAAAAAAAGAAATTAATTGCTGAAAAGAAGATAAAGAAGGAAAAACCATTGCCAGAAATTCAAGAAAAAGATATTCCGTTTGATATTCCTGATAATTGGAAGTTTATTCATCTAGGGGAAATAGCATTGTATTTGGATGCAGGAAAGAGTCCTGATTGTATAAAGGAAAGCGTTATAGGGAAGGAATGGGGAGTAATAACAACAACTGCTATTCAGGCTAACAATTTCTGTGAAAATGAAAACAAACGATTGCCAAACGATTTTGTGATTAATAGAGGTATAAAAATTGAACCTAATGATATATTAATTACACGTGCTGGTCCTATGACTAGGACTGGAATAATGTGTTTGGTTGAAAATATACGATTCAATCTTTTGCTTTCTGATAAAACGGTGAGAGTGAATATTGATAATAAAAATGTTAGTAAAAAATTTATTGTGAATGCCATTAATTCCCCTTGTATTAGATTGCAGATTATTAATATGATGTCGGGGATGGATAAACAGCAAGTAAATATATCGCAAGAGAAAATACGAAAAATTATTATTCCGCTTCCCCCAATCGAAGAACAGCAGAGAATAGTTGATAAAATCAATGAGATTATGCCGAAGATTGATGAATATGAGAAGATTGAAAAAGAGTTGGAAGCATTAAAGAAAGAGTTTCCGACAAATATGAAAGATGCATTGCTTCAAGCTGCTATGCAGGGAAAATTGACAGAGCAGTTGGAAAGTGATGGTAGTGTGGAGGAATTAGCAACAAAAGAAAATATAAATCTATTAGATGAAGAAGATTATCCTTATTTTATTCCAGATAATTGGAAATTTGCTGAATTAGGGGAATTAACTTCTATTCCAATAAAGAGGGGAAAAGCACCCAAATATGTTGACAAGAGTGGAATTCTTGTCTTTGCACAAAAATGTAATCAAAAAGTTGGAAAAGTTTCTTTGGATGATGCAAAATATTTAGATGAAAACATAAAACATAAATATGAACAGGACAATTACTTACAAGGTAATGATATAGTGATTAATTCAACTGGAGGAGGAACACTTGGAAGAATTGGTTATATATCGGAGGCACTGTTTAAGCAGTCTTTGCCAATTGTTCCTGATTCACATATTACAACGATAAGAACAAAGGATAATATTTCATCAAAATATATTTATTTCTTTTTAAAATTTAATCAACCATATTTAGAAACTATGGGTGTGGGTTCAACAAATCAAACAGAGTTAAGACCAGATACAATAAAAGAATTATTAGTGCCAATTCCCCCTATAGAGGAACAGCAGAGAATTGTAGAAAGATTAGAAGCATTATTGCCATTATGTGAAGAATTGAAGGAATAGGAGTATAGGGATGGAACAATCTGTTTATGAATTACAACAGATGGCTCTTGATAAGAATGTAGATATTGAAGAACTACTTAGAAAAGCATATTTGATAGCTGTTTCAACAAATCAAAAAGATATTGAAGAATGGATTCTTAACGAGCAAAATGGATACAAAAGTGTGGATAATCTTCCTGAGTACAGATTTTTGCGAGGTGAATAAAAAGCATACAATTTTGGAAGGTGGATTCCTACTCAATTTAGTAAACAAGAGCAAGAGAAGCATTATCTAAATTACCATTTACAGAATCTATATCAGGAATTGTTGAAGCATATCAAAATAGCAGTAATGGAATTGCCTCATATTCCATTACCGATGCATTAACACAAGCACTTAGCAAAAAAGTAAGTTTTGTTACTATTTATAATTATTTTGTATCTACAGGACAACTAACACAAGTAATTAATTCTATTCAAAATAAAATTTTGTATTCGACTATTGAACTGGAAAAAAATAATCAGGCAATGAAAAAAGAAGCAGAAGAAACAAAGAGTGTTAAGGAGAGAAGAGTTTTGATGAAAGCGAATATATTTTTATCTTATCGTCGGGATGATTCAAACGAAGCAAATAAAATCCATGATTATTTCAAGAACAGTCAAAATATTGAGCTACATAGAGATACTATTGACATTAAGAAGTGGGGAAGAATACGATTTGCTAATTGATTCTATAAAATCTCCAAGAAACCTGCCATGTGAAATTAAATTTATAAGTTCAGATATAGAGATTCCTTTATTTGAAATGGCTTTGGAGGAGTTGAAAAAGAGAAGAATTACGAAAGTTGAGAGAGTATGGAAACCTCGTAAATGGAAATTGTATAAAGACGAACAATGCAAAAGTAATTTGAATGATAAGGCTCATGGTTTTATTGTAGGAGATTTGTATCAAAATCTAAATAAGTTCTTTGCTAATTTTGGATACATTTATTTGCAAACATATTGGACCTATGTCAATACTTTGGACAAAAAAGTCGAAAGATTATACAGCTTTTTTTAGTTCCTCATCCTCCTTTTGCTGTGGTGTCAAATAACCAATAGA
>BLMC01000099.1 GCA_011959805.1 Lachnospiraceae bacterium
CGCCGCCTATAGAGGCGGGAGTCATACCACATCTGATATACATTCCACAAATGGGCAAATAAAACTCTAACAAAACCTATTTCATCAACGCATCTATTTCTGCCAAAATATCTTTCTTTCGCTCTGTAAACAGCATGTCCTTATTATGTTTAAAGTAAGCTGCACAACCATATTTACCAATGAATTGTGCTGCATAACTGTTGATGGTCAATTCTGTCACCAAAATCAAAAGTTCCTGACTGCCTGCTGCAAAAGCTTCCTCAC
The DNA here is from genome assembly GCA_011959805.1 of Lachnospiraceae bacterium. Taxonomy (GTDB): domain Bacteria; phylum Bacillota; class Clostridia; order Lachnospirales; family Lachnospiraceae; genus COE1. The sequence goes on from BLMC01000099.1 coordinate 265, forward strand.
AAAATTGGAACACGTTCGTTAGATGGCTGTCTGTTTGCGAAACAAGCTTTGTAAGTGCCTTCTTTCTTTTGTCAAAATCTGTTTTTAGAAGCTTAAATGCAGCGTCCCCACTTGCCGGAATCTTTTGGACAATCAAATTTAATTGCTCATCCAAGGCAGCAATTGTAATATTCAGCATATATTCACGGTCTGCCGAAAGGTTTCCCGCTTTTTTTCCGACAGAAATTGCCTTTTGCTCTGCTGATATCTGCCGCTTTACAACCTCTGTAAAGTCCTTTTCCACAACAAAATCTGCCCGCATTAGCTTTAGACAGTTCACAAGCTCCATCACTGCCCCTTCTTGTGCAGAAACTTCACGCAGTACATTGACTAGCCCATCTATCAGCAATCCTAAAAGGGACAAGCGCTCATCAAATTTTGCCTCCTTGGCACGCTTAACAATCTCTTTTCCAGCTTTTCCAGTCATAATTTTATCAACCTGATAATCAGACCGATACTTTTTAAATAAATCATAGTAAACAGCAAAACTTTTGGCAATCTTTTTATTCTGTAAATATTGTACTATAAGTTGCTCTGTAACAGGAATCTCTTTTTGCTCATACAGTTTTATCATGTCAGAAAGATCACTCCAACCACGTGCTGTCACAAAATTTTTCCCGTCCACAGTAGTTTCTATTTTATAGAAATCATCCTTTTTAATATCCAGATAAGTTGTAATTGCAGGGTGCGTACCTTTCGCATAAGCGTACTCTTTCCATGCCTCGTAATCCGCTTTTACATCAATTCGTTTTAATCTGTCCCATGTCACAATATCAAACTCTCGCACAGAATTATTATATTCTGGTGGATTGCCTGCGGTGACAACAATCCAACCGCCGGGAACACTATGACGCCCAAATGTCTTGTACTGCAAAAACTGCAACATGGAAGGCGCAAGTGTCTCCGAAACACAGTTAATCTCGTCGAGAAACAAAATCCCTTCTTTTAATCCTGTCACTTCCATTAAATCATAAATAGACGCAATAATTTCGCTCATTGTATATTCACTGACACTATACTCCTCACCACCATATGTTTTCTTGACGATAAATGGCAATCCCAATGCAGACTGTCTGGTATGGTGTGTCATAGAATAACTGACTAGGCCAATCTGTAACTCTTGTGCAATCTGTTCCATAATTGCTGTCTTTCCAATACCCGGTGCACCCATTAAAAAAATAGGGCGCTGTCTTTCAATGGGAATCACATAATTTCCAAACTGATCTTTTGTCAGATAGGCTGATACCGCATTTTTAATATCCTCTTTTGCCTGTTTAATGTTCATTGTTTCACTCCTCCGTTTAAACACCATCTTATTTTAAAATTTCTTTTTTTAATTCAGTGCTGTACTGAAATTGAAATCCTTTTTCCTTACAGTAATCTTCTGCCTTACTTCCTTGTGAGCAAAATATCACAAGATTTGGACATTTCTGAAATACACCTTCCCCAAATTTTTTCACGCTGTCAGGAATGGTTATTTCATTTAATAATGGCAAATTGCAAAATGCATAACTTTCAATCTTTTGTAGGGTTTTTGGCAAAGTAATACTTGTTATTTTCCGATGTTGTGCAATTGTCTCCGCTCTCATCATAAATTTCATATAGGTTCCCGCAAAGGCAGCATTCCCTATCCTTGTGACAATATTCTTTCCAATTCTTTCAGGAACAACAACGATAGAATCCTTGCCCTTATAATTGATAATGGTCAGTGTTCCATCTTCTCTTTCCTCGTAGCTCCACAATTTTCTTAAAGCTGTGACAGAATCCGGCGCAGCATTTAGTTCGCGCATCAACTTTTTCTCTGCACGTCTTTGTTCCGCAACCAAATCAGCAGTACGATTTTTAAACTCCAAAAGCCATGCCGCCGATTCTACCTTGTGATTTTCTGAGGCATATGCAATCAATTCGTCACGTCGTCGTATATCCTTGAGCCAACCACAATCTTCCAACACTTTTAGGTTGGAAACACTTTGGCTGTCAATGAGTTCTCTCAAAATTTTTTTCTTGTTCATCTCCGACTGATTAAAATGTTGCAAAAAAGCCACAAAGAACTCTGGAATCAAAAAACGTTGTTTGTTAATCTGCCATATTTTTTCTGTAAAATGTAGTCTTTTTTCCTCGCCAATTTCCCTATGTAGCGCAGAAAAAACATCCACCAATGCATTATCTTGAAGTTCTTCCATAAAATAGCAATATATCATCCACTTGTCATTCTCTTTTCCGCCACCTTTTGTCAATAACTCTTTCAATGCATCAGAAAAGCAAACTCCATCTTTTCTTAATATATCCGCAATAGTTCTTTCTTGTGTAAGTATTGCATAATAAAGGTAATCGCCAGCAGAAAGGCACACTTTATCTTCTTGTTCACACAAATATTTTATCACCTGAATGCGTTCTTCTTCACAAATTGGCACAAGCGGTTTGCCTTCCTTATCAATCAGTGCATTCATTTTTCTGTTTGGTGTATAACCTCTAATTCTATCCAAACCTTTGAGCAAAAATAAGATAAAAAAATCGGAAAGAACCGAGGAATAATGATAAGAATAAAAATAAGAACCATGATTTTCTATCCATTTATAATCAAATAACGCACCGTTTTCAATCAGAATTTTTACCATATCCAGCCCGCAAAACCGACCTGCAACACCCAATATGCGCACTGTAAGAAAGGGATTGTTCAGCTCTCGAAAAAGACTTCCAGCCTCGTCATATGCACCGCTTAGCATTGCTTTTTCAATCGCTGACAATTTTGTCTTTTCTTTTTTATATTGTTTGTCCATCTACAACAAACTCCTTTTTCACATTAACTCCTATCTGCCCGCTTTGGCGGACTCTCAAATCAAGATAGGGAAATCTCTGATTTCACATTAACTCCCATCTGCCCGCTTTGGCGGGCTCTCAAATCAAGATAGGGAAATCTCTGATTTCGTACAATCTTCACTGTTGCGAAACCGGAAACCTTTTCTTTTGCAATATGCCTCCGCCGTACTCTTTTTCGGACAGATTACTGTCAAGTTAGGACACTCCTCAAACACATAGCACTTACCCGATGCATACTTTTTGTACTTCAAATGTTGGACAGATTTTGGAATAAAAACTTCTTTTAAATTCGGACATTTACAAAACACACTATCTGCCATCTCTTGAACACCTTCACAAATTTGCACATGTTCAAGTGCATTGCATCTATAAAACATATATCTTTTCATTTCAATTACAGTGCTAGGAATTATTATATTTTTCAGAGAAGTACAATCCTGAAATACCAATTCACCAATTTCTTGGATGCTTTCACCAAAATCTATTTCCTCTAATTTATAACAATTCGCAAATGCACGCGCATCAATTTTTTTCAGACTATTAGAAAAAGTTAGTTTTTTTAGAGAATCACACTTTGCAAATGCCTCAATTCCAACTTCCTTAACGCCTTTGGGAATTTGAATTTCTTCCAAGGCAGACATATTGTAAAATGCTCTTTCCTCAATTTTTTCTAAGCGCTCTGGAAGGACAAGATGTTTCAGCGCACAGCAAAACCCAAACGTATTCTTGCCAATTACTCTCACACCTTTTGGAATGTTGACTTCTACAAGTGCCTTCATACCAAAAAAAGCAGCCTCTTTAATTTCTTGCACTGTTTCTGGTAACACTATTTTTGTAATTTTCTGGCGATGTGCTAGCTGTTCTGAAGTCAATCTTCCATTGCAATAACTATGTGAAAAAGCACCTTTTCCAATTGCTGCAACAACGCTTTTTCCTATCTTCTCTGGGACAGTCACTTCAAACTCTGTGCCCTTGTAGTTCGTGATAGTAAGTGTACCATTTTCTTCCTTTTTATAACCCCAAATCTTTTTTAGCGCTGTGACAGAATCCGGCGCAGCATTTAGTTCGCGCATCAATTTTTTATCCGCTTTTTTCTGTTCCGCAACAAAATCCGCAGTGCGATTCTTAAAATCAAGCAACCATGCCAATATCTCTGTCTTATTATTTTCTGATGCATACGTAATGATTTCATCGCGTCTTTTTGTAATATTTAACCACCCTTCGCGCTCAATAATGGGCAGTGCATCTACTTGGTCTCGTTTCACAAAATCTCGTATTATTTCAATTTTATTCATTTTTTCTCGCTTAAAATTAGCAAGAAAAAATTCAAATATATTCAAGTCATAAAACCGCTTTTTTGTAATTTCGTAAATATTCTCTGTAAAATGAAATGGCTTCCCATCCAATTCTGCAAGAATCTGCTGCATAGTATCCAAATAGTCTTTATCAGCTAACTGACTTGTAAGACAAATATATTCATACCAATATGCATCCATTGCAATTGCGCCTTCTGTAAGCTTTTGCACACGAATGTCAGAAAGTCTGACATTGTGTGTTTTCAGTTCTGCTACAATAGCAGTATCTTTGAAATAAATTGCATAAAACAATAATTGTTCTGGTTGAAATGCAATTTTTTCTCTTTGCTCCAAAAGATATCTCAGCACGTTAATGCGCTCTTGATCGGGCAAAAAAGGCAATGATGCTGCCGCCTGTGTATTTACATTTCGTTCCATTTTCATACCTTCTATGCAGAATATTTTCAAATTTTTCCCAAAAATTTTGAGCAAATACATCGCATAGTTTGTACGATAATTACCATACTTCTGTCCAATATAGCAATGATATTTTTCCTCGATTTCCTTGGTGGAAGGAAAGTCAAATGTTGCTCCTTTTTCCACTAGAGCCTTTACCATATCCAGCCCGCGAAAGCGGCAGGCAAGTCCCAGTGCTGGCGCGGACATCTCTATCTCTTTAAGTTCATCATATATTGTGCCAATCTCCTCAACAGAACAGTTTAGAACCGCGTGCTGTAACTGTTCTGCTTTTTCTTTCTGCGTAAGTTCCATCTTTAATTTCTCCTTTAACCTCCTATAATTTCTCCAAATCTTAACCCCTTATTTTATAAAACTTTCAAAATATTATTTTAAAAAACCACTCACTTAAAATTTGATATCACTATACTGAAATCGAAACCCTTTCTCCTTACAATATATTTCTGTCGGACTCCCTTTGGGACAAATTACAGTCAGATTCGTACAAGTTCCAAACGGTTCATAGACAGTATTTTCATGTTTCATAGAGATTAGACGCTTAACAGATGCCGAAATATATACTTCCTTTAGCGCATTACACAACCCAAATGCGTTTGTCTGGAGTTCCTCAACGCCCTCACAGATATATACTTTTTCCAGATTTTTACAATAAGAAAATGTACATTTTTTAACACTAAAAACTGTCCCGGGAATTGTGACAGTTTTTAGTGCATTACATTCACTAAATGCATGTTCGCCAATTTCCTGAACGCCTTCACAAATACATAACGTCTCCATATTTCTGCAATCCACAAACGCTTGCATTTCAATTTTTTTCACTGTTTTGGGAATTGTGACACTTTTTAGATTCTGACACCTATAGAATGCACATTTGCCGATTTCCTCCACACCCTCACAAATGTTTATTTCTTTTAATTTTCTGCAATTTGCAAAGGCAGCTTCTTCAATTATCTTTACTGTTCCTGGAATTATAAGTTTTCTCAAGGAACTGCCAGAGAAGGCTTCTTTTCCAATTTTCTGTATGTTCTGGGGAATCACAAGTTCTTTTAAAGAAGCACATCCATGAAATGCCCCCTCACAAATCTCCTGTACATCTTTCGGAATACAAACTGCTTCTAATTTCCGACAATTACCAAACGTGCCTTTCTCAATTTTCTTGATTTTTTCCGGTAGGACAAGTCCACTTAGATGACAACATCCATAAAACGCATTTGCACCAATCTCTTTTACACCTTCTGGAATATTGATTTCTTTTAATAATGACAGTCCACAAAAAGCACCTTTTCCAATCGATACAATTGTCTCTGGCAATACAATTTTTATAATTTTTTTATGTTGTTCTATTTGTTCTCTCGTCGTACTTGTTTTAAATACATCCTCCGTCGAAAAAACACCTTTTCCAATCGCCGCGACAATATTTTTTCCAATTTTTTCTGGAATAATAACCTCCGTCTTAGCACCTTTGTAACCAGTGATAATCAGTGTGCCATTCTCCTGTTTTCTAAAATTCCATATCTGTCTAAGTGCAGCCACCGACCCCGGTGCTGCATTTAATTCTCGCATTAATTTTCTGTCTAATTTTTCCTGTTCCGCGGCAATATCCGCAGTACGATTTTTAAAATCAAGAAGCCATGCAAGCGCTTCTGTCTTCTGATTCTGCGAAGCATATGCTATCATTTCATCACGCTTTTTTGACGTAGTAAGCCAGCCTTCTCTCTCGACAACTGCCAGTGCATCAACAGCATTCTCGTCAATTAGACTGCGTATTATCTCATATTTTTTCATCTTTTCTTGACGAAAATGAGCAAGAAAAAAAGCAAAGATATTGATATTATAAAAACGTTTTTGTGTGATATCAAATATTTTTTGCGTAAAGCGAAAGGATTTTCCAGAAAGCTCAATAGAAAGTTGTTGCATTATATCAATATAATCTTTGTCAGCAAGTTTTCCTACAAGGGAACTAAATTCAAACCAATAACCATCTGCCAAGGTTCCTTCTGTCATGGCAAAAACACGCTGTTCTGAAAGCATAATATTCTGTTCTTTTAGCGCCTTATAAACAACTGTATCCTGCGCAAATATTGCAAAAAAGAGCATCTCCTCTGGCTGAAAAAACAGCTTTTCTCTCTCTACAAGTAGATAATTAAGCACTGCAATGCGCTCCTTGTCTGCAAGAAATGACAGTGATGTACCATCATCTCGCTTTGCCTTTTTGACAAATTTCATTCCTTGCAGACAGCGTGCGCCTTTCAAGCCACCCCGAAAACATTTTAGCAAATACAGTGAATAGTTTGTGCGATAATTTGCACGATAGTTTGCATGTTTTTCACCGATATGGCAGTGATATTTGATCTCGATTTCTTCGGTTGAAGGAAAATCAAAAGTTGCACCTTTTTCCACCAACACTTTGACCACCTCCAACCCGCGAAAGCGGCAGGCAAGCCCTAATGCTGGCGCGGACATCTCCACATATCCAAGCGTATCATAGATATTGCAAATCTCCTCGGTAGTGCTATTAAGAACTGCTTGTTGCAATCGAATGGCTTTTTCTTCCTGTGTCAGTTCCATAAGCATTTCCCCCTTTGTCTATGCAAAAAGATTTCAATTATGGAAAAACTCCCATTCATATTTCCATCTAATAAAATCTGCACCGCTCAGTCTGCATCATTAATATATCGAAATCGCACATGCTTCTCCTTGCAGTATGTTTCTAGTGGACTCCCCTTCGGTCCAATGATTGTCAATTTCTTGCGATACTCAAAGATACAAAATAAATCACGACCAATATTGTTTGTTTTTCTATAAGTACAATTAGAAGCAGAAGCGCACTGTTCACAATGATAATCAGTATTTTCCATACTTAACCATTGTAATGACTGTGAGACCCTAACTTCACACAAATTTTTACAACGCCAGAATGCCTGCTCACCAATTTCCTTTATCCCCTCGCCAAGAAACACCTTTTCTAAGTTAGGGCAAAAAGAAACTGCATGTTTTCTGATTATCTCTACAGTTTTGGGAATCGTCAAGCTTTTTAGCGAATCACACCCATGGAATGTATATGCTCCAATTTCCCGAACTCCCATTGGAATATTGATTTCTTTCAAGGATGCCATTTTGCTGAAAGCTCCTTCTCCAATGAATTCAATGGTGTCTGGAAGTATAACTTTTACAATCTCATTATGTTGTTTTACTTGTACCTCTGTCGCTTTAGGATTATAAAAATTTCCCGAAAATGCCCCTTTGCCAATCGCTGTGACAATTCCTTTGCCAATTTTTTCTGGGACAGTGACCTCAGTCTCTTTTCCTTTGTAGTTTGTAATCATCAATGTGCCATCTTCTTGCTTGCGATAACTCCATATCTGCTTTAATGTAGCAACAGAATTCGGTGCAGCATTCAGCGCACGCATCAACTTTTTGTCTGCTTTTTCTTGTTCCGCTACAAAATTAGCTGTGCGATTCTTATAGTCTAACAGCCATGCAAGCGCTTCTGTCTTTCCATTTTGTGTCGCATAGTCTATCATTTCATCGCGCTTTTTAGGTACATTCAACCACCCTTCTTGTTCAATGCGCATAAGTGCTCCTGTAGCATTCTCCTCAATTAAACTGCGTATTAGTTGATACTTTTTCATCTTGTCCCGCTTAAAATGCTCAAAGAAAAACACAAAAATTTCTGTATTGGAAAAGCGTTTTTTTGTTACTTCATTAATATTTTCCGTATAATGAAATTGATTTCCCTTTAGTTTCTTGGAAATTTGCTCCATAATACTCAAATAAGCCTCATTATCCGCTTGTTCTGTCATCGTTATATATTCCACCCAATATGGATTCATTGCGCTGGCGCCATTTGCAATTGTTTGCACGCGAATCTCTAAAAATTCAATCTTTTGCCTATTTAATTCCTCTACAATCGCTGTATCCTCGAAAAAAATCGCATAGTATAACATTTCTTCTGGCTGAAAGGAAACTTTCTCTTTATTCTCTATAAGATATCGCAACACTGCAACACGCTCTGTATCCGAAAGAATTGGCAGTGACTCCCCCACTTCTTGTTCAGCACATTGTGCAAGTGTCATACCCTTAAAACAAAATGCACCCTTTAAATCCTCATCGAAAGCACGTAGCAAATACAATGAATAATTTGTGCGATAATTTCCAGAATTTCTACCAATATAGCATCCATACCACTCCTCAATTCTTCTGGTTGACGAAAACCGAAAGGTTGCACCTCTTTCCACTAATGCTTTTACCACCCCAAGTCCTCGAAAACGACAGGCAAGTCCGAGTGCTGGCGCGGTCATTTCAACAGAACCCAATTCCTCATAGCGCTTAGAAATCTCCTCAACCGAATAATTAATAACTGCATGCTGCAATTGCGCTGCTTTTTCCTTCTGTGAAGCTTCCATCAATATCCTCCTTTATCACAATTACAATTCATCTTTCCTAAGTACCAATTTAATCGCCCAAGACGGAATATCATAATTATTGTATGTGCTATGTGCACTTTTTTCATCCTCAACAAATACAAATGCAGTGTCATAAGATGGTTTCTTGTTTGGAAATGATCCAAATCCATCCGTAAAATAAATTAGCCCTTTTAGATTGTCAAATTCCTTATTATGCACTAATATATCAACATACTCAAACACAGGGCGAAAGTCTGTTCCGCCCAAACCATGAAGCTTCATATGTTTTAGATATTCATCAAATTCTTCTTGCGTAGTAATCTTAACATCTTCTTGAATGTTTGCATCACATTGAATAATATGCAGATTAATTTTTGTAAAAAAACTCTCTGTGCTCTTGAGAATATTATAAGTTTTCTGTACAAAAGTCTGCACCAAATCACCTGAAGTAGAACCTGATGTGTCAATTGCAACCACAAACTCTCGTATGCGTTTTACCTCCTTGTATTCTAGTGGCTCTATCAAAGGCATATTTTCATACAATTCCAATCCATAAGTATAAAAATTATAGTCAAACTCATCAGGATTAATTTTCATCATTTCCGCTCTAACTGCAAATTTCTTCAGAAATTCGGTATAATCATAACGCTCTCTATTCACTTCCCGCAGATTTTGTGTCAGCAGTCCTGCCCCTATTCCTTGACTTTTCAAAAAGACTTCCAGTTCTGTCTGCATACGAAGTGAAATATCTCCCCAGCTTTGTAAAAGCAACAATCGATTAGGCACAATTATTGCGGTGTTCATACCATTTGGCGCAATCGTTTCATGTTCCCCAAAAACAGTATAGAGTCCCTTTTGTTTTTTCTGCTCCTCTGTAAGATACCAAAGACAGTGGTCATCTCCTTTAAATAGTCGTGACAGCCTTTCCACCAAATCATCAGAAAGCTTTTCATCCAAAAAGTATCGATATATTTTTTCTGCGGAAATTGTTTGAATTTTCTTTTTAAACAAATCAAAGAATTGAACCTGTTCTTTTGCTTTTGTGATGCTTAGATAACTTAGTTCCAAGTCGTTGATAGCACTCTCCACCGCAATGTCACAAGCAAGATCCCACATGGTCTGATTTACTAATGTATTTACAAAAAAATGTTTAAATACGCAATGCAAAACACTGTGCAAAAAATTGCGCGTTGGATAGTTTTCATCAAGTTGATATGCATTTAGAATATGTACTGGATCATACACATAGACATCTCCATCACAAGCAGAGAACGGAGTTATCTCTGGATTTGGTGCAATTCTAAACTGATTTAATGACATGTCCATAAAACGCATATTGACTAGCAGCCGATTTTTGGACATCTGGATAATCTCGGCTGCTACCTTTTCTATTTTTTCTTTCTTTTCCTGTTCCATTTTAATCCCCCATGCCGTCTTTGACGGCACAAATAATAATGAAAAATACCGTTTTTACGTTTTTTCTGATAAAATTTAATGTTTCCTAGACAATATCTTTTGTCTTTTCTTTATTTATTTCGCTGATAAATTAGCTTTACCTTTCACTTGTCTTTATTGCGTGCATGTAAATTGGCTCTACATCAACAGAACGAACTTGCATGCAACAATACCGATAATAATTTTGAATATATTATACTAAAATTCAAAATTACTAACTTTACAGTCCTACAAAGTATCTTAGACTTTCAACCTTTTATATCTATCCTAGCACAAAAATAAACAAACGTCTATAAAAGAACAAGATAGAATCCAGCGTTACACAGTCCTTATTTATTTTCCCGTTAAATAAAAAAGTTTACCTTAAAACGCATCCAACTACAAAAATTCATATTTTATTCATTAAGGCAACATGCTGTGTTACATAGATACCGAAAAAAGCATATGATAATTGGTGGATTATCCTTATATTAAGCTTATTGGATGGGATTTTCCTTTTGTATCGCAGGAACTACAAAATAGATTCGGACTCCACGGATATGTCGCAGCATGTGTAATCCCGGCGGATTTCAAGACAGATTGTTCTTATGTAACGTTTTTAGAGAATAAGGAAGCTAATTATGTTGTAATAACGATTAAGGAGCCATTCATTCAGCCATTTGAAAGAATTCCAAATGCTTATAAACTGATTATGGAATATCTTCAGGCTAATAATTTCAAAGAAAAGAATCAGGAGAATATTATAGGTTGCTTTGAACACGAATATAAGAAAAATGATATCACATACATGGATGTATTTATTCATGTGGATGGTGTGACAAATGCAGATGCTTTTTCAATGTTTTGTTAAATAAAGAGGATAGTGTGAAATTAAGATTTCACACATCCTGATTTGTATGCCCGCCAAAGCGGGCATATGGGAGTT
>BLMC01000100.1 GCA_011959805.1 Lachnospiraceae bacterium
GTAATGGCGGATGAGCTTCAGGGTGTCAGACAGCAGCTTTCACAGTTGCAGGAAAACCAGCCGAAACAGGTTAAAGAAAATCTTATGGCTAAAGTGGAGCGCATTCAGAAGAAAATCACGGATTTATCGGTGCGCCTTTCAGCTATCAAAGACCATTTAGTGGAAACGGCGGTGGAGGCGGTCAATGCCTTTAAGGAAAAAGGCAGAACAGAAATGTGCAGGGTTGTCCAGAAAGGGATCTCCAGTGTGAAGTCGGCGCTTGCGGATTACCGTGAGCATCTGACCGGAGTAATGCTGGACTGCCAAAAGACAGCCAACCAGATAGACAGCATCGGGGATGAATTAAAGCAGATCGGGAACAGCGTTTCCAATGTGGGCAGGCTGTTAGCCGGAAAAGGTACAAGAGAAGTATCCGGCGAAAAGCCGGGTGTCAGTCTGACAAGGGTAATCAATAAACCTGTGAAAAATGCGGTGGAAAACCTGCGGAAAGATATTGAATCCGTTGACAAGGCATTTGAAAAGCTGGATCGGCTGTCGGAGCGTTTCAATGCCGGAAAAGAGGCGGAGAAAGGCGGTCGGGCGTCCTTAAAGGATAAACTTTCACAGATGAAAGCGAAAACAGACCAGCAGAAAAAAGCGCCGGAACCGGACAAGGCAAAAACAAAGAGCAAAGCGGAATGTTTATAAATATCAATAAAAATATCCAAAGCGGGAACAGATAGGGCAACTTATCTGTTTTCTGCTTTTTATGGAAGAAAGGGAGAAATAACCATATGGCAGACGCAAAGACAGAAAAGCAGAAAGTAAAAGAGATCACGGACAAACTGGAGGAAGGCTTAAAGGAGCTTTTTGAGAGCGAGAAATACAAAAGCTACCTCTCCACCATGTCAAAATTCCATAATTACAGTTTTAATAACACGTTACTGATTGCCATGCAGAAGCCCGAAGCAACTTTAGTGGCGGGTTATCAGGCATGGCAGAAGAATTTTAACCGCCATGTAAACAAGGGGGAGAGGGGAATCCGTATCCCTGCCCCTTATAAAATTAAGGAGGAACGGGATAAGTTAGACCCTGTGACCGGGGAGGTTATGCTTGATAAGGATGGTACGCCACAGACAGAGGAAGTCGAGATTAAAATTCCCGATTTCCGTGCCGTGTCTGTGTTTGACGTATCGCAGACGGACGGGGAGCCGCTTCCGGAACTGGAAGCAAAAGAGCTTTTATCCACGGTGGAGGGATATGAGGATTTTATCAATGCCATTACCTATGTTGCCCCTGCCCCAATCGGTTTTGAGGATATTCCAGGTGCTTCAAAGGGATATTTCAACATAGAGGAAAACCGGATTGCGGTGCAGGAGGGTATGAGTGAGAGCCAGACATTAAAGACGATGGTGCATGAAACAGCCCATTCCATGCTGCATAATAAGGAAGTCAACAAAGAAGATATTCTTGCGCCCGCAAAGGACAGGAACACCAAAGAGGTGGAAGCCGAGAGCATAGCGTTTACCGTCTGTAACCACTTCGGCATAGACACTTCTGATTATTCCTTTGGGTATATTGCCGGGTGGAGCAACGGAAAGAATATGAAAGAACTGAAATCTTCCCTTGACACGATCCGCCGGACTGCATCGGAACTTATCACAGGTATAGAGGAACAGCTTAGGGAAATACAACGTGACCGTGAAATCATGCAGGGACAGGAAAAAGAGAGCCTTTTGCTGATACAGAACAGCGATCTGTCCGAGTACAGCCTTGTAAATGTCCGGGGCATGGATGGGATGGAACTTGTTGAAGCCCTCTTAGCCATGAATGACAATGACAGGCTGAGCGTTGCCGCATATCTGGAAAGCAAAGGGGCATGGACTACGGAGATTGCCAATCAGGACACAAAAGAATTTGGGGAACACCGTCTTGATGTCCGGTATAACACGGATACGAACGAGGTTATTGACATAAAGGCAGAAATGGAGCTGGACGAACGGGCAAAAGAGCCTATCGGGGCAGATGATGTGATTCTGAAAATTGCCCATGCAGGCAGCTTTGAGGTGGAGCGTATCACCAACAAAACGCCGGAGGAAGTGCAGGAGGTCATGGCGGCGCTTACAAAGCTGGAAGATAAAATCACACAAAATATCCATGACTGCCTGAAAAGTTATGGGGCTGACTATATCCCTATCATTGTGGGCGGCGGCAGAAACTCCATGATGCCGCAGTTTAATGACTTTGAGATTGACCTTGATAAAAAAGAGGTAAAAATGATGAGTCACCTTTCCCCGGCAAAGCAGGCAGAGTTTATCATTAACCGTCTGGAGTTTGCCAAGACCACCTTTGCTGAGGATGAGCGCAATTTGATTGTAAATTATGCCTTTAAGCTGAATGACATGGAAAAGACAAGAGGGCTTGCGGAGCATATCTATTATGAGGAAACGGAAGGCAGTCAGGGCGCTGCCCTTGCGCTTATTGACGCACAGGCAGAGATTGACGCACTTCCTGACCCTATGATCGGCTTATGGGAAATGGAGGAATACGGTTATTCACGGGAAGAAATGCTGCCGCTTACAAAAGAAACCGCATTAGAGCTTTTTGACCGTGACCTGCCTGTGTATCAGCTTCACGAGGACGGTTCGGAAACCTTGATAGGGGAAAGGAGGCAGGTTACAGAATATGAGGGCATTTTCGGTATTGAAAAAGCAGATTGGGAGAATGAAAAAAGCCTGCTGGCGCTGCAGGAGGAATTTTCGGAGGGCAGGGCAAATAAGGAAGCACAGCTTTTATACGGGGATTCTGATAAGTATGGTATTTACCAGCTAAAGGATATTCCTGAAATGCGGCAGTTCCGTTTTACCGGCACGGAATCTTTGAAACGCATGGGTATCATAAAAGGTAATTTAGATGCCATTAAACCGGAGAATTACAATCTTGTTTATGTGGGAGAACTTTCTGAATTGCAAGGGAGTGTGCAGGGGGCGACACTGGAATCCGTCTACGAAAAATTTAACATAGACCACCCGGCAGATTTTAAGGGGCATTCTCTTTCTGTCAGCGATATAGTAGTGCTGCATGAGGACGGGGAAAACAGCGCACATTTTGTAGATTCATTCGGATTTACCGGGCTTCCTGATTTTATGCGTGAGCTGGAGGGCGTGGAAGAACAGGAAAAAGTAAAGCCGGAAGAATCACGGGAGGAAGCGCAGGACACTTCTGGACATGATGTCCAGAAGTTAGAAGGTGAAACGGCAGAAAAGAAAAATTATCCTGCTGTTTATGGGCATACCCTAAGTTATGCAATGGAACATGGGGAAGCAGACGAATATCTCGAATCCCACAAACTTGACAGGGAATGTAAAAGAGCGATTGAGGAAACAATCCGGCAGAATTTTGACGGTATGCACTTAAAGCATGATATAGTAAAGCCTCTGGCGGAGCAGTACGGTTCGGAACGCATGGCATTTGTCCTTGCCAATACGCTCCAGCAGGAATCATGGGATGGACGTTTTTCGAGGGATAACAAAACATGGGCAGCGGAGTTTTATATTCCTGAAAATATCGTGCGTGGAATGGACATGAACCGTGAGCTGATTGTAAGCAGTCACCCGGCAGTGTTGGACGGCTTTATTGCTATGTTCCGTAGGGAAGTCTTGGAAAAGGAAAAAGAAATGTCTGCCGGACAGGAGAAAACGCAGGACACTTCTGGATATGATATCAATCATTCTGAAATGCAGAATGATTTGAAGCCAGAGCCAGAACGAAAACAGGAAGAACAGCCGGAAACAAAGGAGCCGGAGCCGCAGTCTGAACAGAATCAGCCGGAAAAAATGGAGCATACACAGGCATTGGAGGATATGGATGATGAGGACGAAATCATTGACCTGGGAGATGAAACGGAACAGGTGCTTGCACAGATGAAGAAATCCTTAAAGGGGGAGCAGGAAACAGAACTTGCTTTCCAGATAGCTGACCGCTTCATCAGTATTCAGGAAGTTGATGGCGGCTATGACTATTCCATTATGGGGGCGGATTACAAGGAGATAGACGGAGGGGTGTATGACAATCCTGATGTCAGTATCCGGGAAGCGCTTGACGATATTCTGACGGATTTAAGGGAGAATCCCTTTGATAACGGCACAAGGGGGAATATCCGTGACAATGATGAATGGATACCGATTGATTATGATGGATTGATGGAAAAAGCAGAAGCCGTAAACCGCATTGAACCACAGGCACAGGGAAACGTGGTTGAAAATTTTAAGGCAAAGACCGATGAACTGTTCCATGAAATCAGCGAAATGAACCCGGCAGAGATTGAGGAAACCGTAAAATGCCATGTACAGGCGCAGTTAGATCAATACGGCATGGATGCGGAGATTGTAGACGTGGCAGTAGTGGGGAGTCGCTGCCGTGGATTGGAACGGGAAGGCTCTGATCTTGATGTGGTAGTGGAACTATCCACGAGTGAGCGTGAAGATGTTCTGTTTGATACATTCAATGGGGATGCGCTCCATATCGGCGGGGTAAAAGTGGACATTAACCCAATCACCGCACAGAGGACGGGAACGCTTGAAACCTATCTCCCGCAGGTGGAGGATTATCTGGAGGGAGTGTGTGAAGCAAGGGAGAAAGAGCCAGTAAGTATTTTTAATATCCGCATGAATGACGAGGAACGGTGGTTTAAGAACACCAGCGGGCTTGATGCAAAGGGGCTTTGTAAAGCCTATGCGGAATGTGACAAGCCATTTGTGGAAATGGGGAAATACGGGGAACGGATAGAAGCGGCAGACCATGCCAGCATCGAGCAGGGGAGCAGGCTGGACTTCTCCATAGAGTTCAATGAGGAAACAGACCAGCTCACCATATTTGACGGGGAGAACTTTGAACATAAAGGACTGCGGGCGGCTTTATTCCCAGAACAGGCAGAACCGGAAGTGACGCTGACTGTTGCGGAATGCGGCGAGTTCCATAATTTAGGTGAATTTTATGAGAATATTCCTACCGTGGAGGAAGCTGTCGCAATCTGGAAACAGATACCGCCGGAGCGCATGAATGGTATCAAGCCCCAACCGTTAATGAACAAAGAGGAAACACATAGAATTGTTGGGGCTGCAATCGGCATCAATATCCATACACCGGGAACGGAGGAGTTTGAAGATGTGGGGATTGACATTTTATCAGGGAAACGGTTTGACCTTGCGGTTTTAGAGTATATCCCTGACATCAAAAACAGTCCGGGGGCGATGGAAGTTATCGCGAAGCTTATGGCGAAACTGCCGGAAATAGAGATAGATGGTGACATGAGTAAGGAAATGGAAGTAAAAGTATGGGAGAAACGTATGCCCGATCTGGAACCGGCAATGCAGCTTGCCGTGGAGCTTGACTGTTTTGCCTATCACTATGATGCCTTTCAGCATGATTCCGGTTTTGACAGTATGGATGACAGCATACCACTCGTTTATGATATGCTTAAAGATGGATATACCGAAGATCTGGAAAAATGGTTAAATGAAGTTATTTCCGAAGAAGCCACGCCGGAGGATGAAGAACGGGCAAAAGAGCTGCTTGCAAAGCTGGCAGAATACAAGCCCCTTGCAAAGATTGAAGAAATGGAAGAACAGAATTACAACATGGTGGATAATGTGCTGAATAACGGAGCCGGGGAGAAAGCGCAGAAAGAGGAAAACAGAAAAGCACAGGATAAGCCAGCAGCAAAACCATCTTTAAAAGCCCGCCTTGCAGAGAAAAAGGCACAGGTGGCAGGTCAGGGCAGGGAGCAGGAAGAAAACATAAAAAATAAGCAGAGGGAGATGTAAGGATATGAATCATAATTTTACTGTGGAAGAAATAAATTTAATCTGCATATTTGCAGAAGGAAGCAGGAATGAAGCAATAAAGGACATGGAAAGGGCTTTGCCCTATCTGGAAGATACGGATATGGTGGAGTTGTCCGTCAGGGTGATCGGAAAGCTGCAGGATATGACGGATGAGGAATTTAAACGGCTTGAGTTGACAGAGGCAGAGTAAAAACAGAAAAGCAGGTTTTCCTTACCCGATTTCTATACGGGCAGGGAAAGCCTGTTTTTCATTTATTTCAATCGGAGAAATATATCTAGCATAAGACTAATGTAAAATAGCCCGGAGATGATTTATTGTTTTGATGTTTCACTGTATAATAGATGCAGGAATGGAGGAATCTGATATGTCAAAAAAGAAAAACCGCCCACATGGGCATTACTGTAAAATATGTGGTGAATATAAAGCAAACGAGAAGTTTTCAGGGAAAGGTCATGCCGCCCACATCTGTAAAGCCTGTTCCAGTTTAAGCGCCGCCGAAAAAGCGGAGGCAATGGATATGAACCGGCTGATGAGCTTTCCCATGCGGAGGCTTTCAGAAAGCGAGAAGAAATGGCTGAAAGCCAAAATGAAAGATAATTGCCCGGAAGTGGCAGATATGGCAAAGGAGGTTTATAACATATGTTTTCCCCATGCAGAGTGCAATGCCATGAAAAAGCAGCTTATCATCAATATATTGTCTTTTAAAGTACATACAGAGGTTTACGATAGGTACGGAGATATGGAAATGGCTGACTGCCTTTTTACCATTGACAGAAAAAGCCGTACTCTAACCATGACGGACTTTCATACAGACAGTGGGGAGCAGTCTGTTGTTCTGGACGGCG
The DNA here is from genome assembly GCA_011959805.1 of Lachnospiraceae bacterium. Lineage (GTDB taxonomy): Bacteria > Bacillota > Clostridia > Lachnospirales > Lachnospiraceae > COE1. The sequence continues at coordinate 6,672 of BLMC01000100.1, forward strand.
GGAAGATGGCGAAGCTGTTGCGCTATATTGTGCATACACTGGAAATCTTTATGTGGGAACAGGATTATTGCCTGAATCCTGATGGAGATGATTTTTTTACGGATATTCTTCTGAAGGAAGGTATCTATGTAGATGATCTGGGAGAAAAGGGGGAGGCGCTGCCAGAAGAACCAGAGGGCAGACCATCGTGGCAGGTGCATATAGAATACAGCAACCATACCGTTCAGGATATATCCGGTTTTGATGATTACCTGCCAGAACGTCCGGAAGAATTGTATCTTTCTTTCATGGAGTATTTTGAATCAGATTATGAAATCCTTTGATTTATTTCTCTTTTATGCCCGGAAATGGTATCTTCTTCAAGAACGGTTTGGTTTGGAGGGGATGCTGCTCCTGCCTATTTTTTACGGTACTCTTTCGGCAGAACTTTAAAATATGTTTTAAATGCCACAGTAAATTTACTTTGGTTGTCATAACCAACAGTCCGTGCAATATCAGCTATACTTTTATTCGTTTCTTTTAGCATTTTTGCTGCCTGTTCCATACGGTGTTCTTTGATATGTGCGGCAAGGGAAGTTCCATAGACAGACTTAAAGGCATTTTTCAAAGTTGTCGGATTGATAAGATATTGTCTGGAAAGTTCCTCTATGGTTATTCTCTGTTCCATGTGCTGTAAAAGCTGGTCATGAATTTTTCGTATAGTTTCAGTCAGCTCAAATTGATATTCAGCCAGTTTACTTTGGGGCGTGAACTCCATTTTGCTAAGGTAAAGCAACAACTCCAAAATTTTGATTTTTTGGTATGGAAGCATAAGAGTTTCGGGTTGATTATAAAATGCTGAAAAAATACTTTCTGTTTGTTCATTACCTGCAAGAAAAGCAGGGCGGTCATCTTGGCAAAATTTTTCGGCTAATACTGTTTTAAAAATATCGCTATTTTTAAATAATTCGGGTGGATTGCCACAGGTTTCCAGCAAGTCAATATAGATGGTAAGCCCCTGGTACATATTACTCGGAAAGGTAAGCAAAGAATCTGTACAGGCTTTCATGGTATGGAGAGAAAAATCTCCCGGATTCAGATAAATACGGTTTCCGTTTTTCATCTCCCACATAATCTGTCCAGCTTTGCAGTAGTTAATTTGAATGATGTGTGATATAGCATTATGCTGCACAGAAAAAGAATCGGTTGAAAATGTAAGATAGCATAACTCTATACCGGGATAAAGCGGAATGATAGTATTTGCCATATTCTGATGAAATTTTGTTATATCTTTTTGTATTTTTTTCAATTCATCACTCATAGGACAGACCTCATAATTCGGGGCAGGTGATTTCCATAACCTGCTCAATCATCTGATGCAGCAGATGTCCCTGTTCGGTATCTGCTGCTCGGTAGTATACTTCCTTTCCTTCACGTCGGCAAACAATCAGACCACTATTTTTCAAAGGTCTGAGATGATGTGACACTGCCGGACTTGACATATGAAGCATGTCTGAAATATTGAGGACACATTCTTCCTGATGGCAGAGAAGCCAAAAGATTCGGATTCTGGTGGTATCTCCAAGCTGCTTAAAAACTTCTGATACGGTCTGAAAATAATCTACATGGTCTAACTGTTTCTGGATTAGTGCGATTTGTTGCCCTTCTCCATGTTGGTGTGGCAGCTTTATATTATTCATACTCTTTTCCTTTCTTTATTAGTTGCATTTCGCCCAAATGGAAATACTTTTCGCCCATTTGGGAATGAATCACATGGGGATATTGACGTGTGCCTCCATGCGTATTATACTACGGCTATGATAATTAAACAAGTAATTAATTGTTGAATTTAAAAACAAGGAGGAATTTGCAATGAAAAAAACGTATAAAATCGAGGTAGACTGTGCCAACTGTGCAAATTTGATGGAGGATGCGGCTCGCAAGACTGCTGGTGTGCAGAGCGCAACGGTCAATTTTATGACACAGAAGATGATCGTGGAATTTGACGAGGGGCAGGAGCCGAAAGGTGTTATGAAGAATGTGCTGGATGCCTGCAAAAAAGTGGAGCCGGACTGTGAGATTTTCCTTTAAGCGGTTGCTGCTTATGACAAAGTGACACCCTTAAAATGCGCTGTTGCAATTTATGGGTGTCATTTTTACCAACAACAATTAAATAATTAAGCAAATTTTAAAAGGAGTTTTATTATGGAGGAATTAGTAATAAGTATATTACTTATGGTTGTCATTATAATGGCTGCGGCGCTTCTTATTTTTGTCGGCAGTCGCAAAGATGGCATGACAAAAAAGCAAAGGGTTATGATGATTCGGATTTTACTCAGTGCCGGAATCTTGCTGGTACTCCAGTTTATTTCCGCAGAGATGTTCGATACGGTTGATGGGTATTTATTCCCGTCTGCCGGAAGATTGCTTCGTTTTGCGTGCTATTTGATTGATTACCTGATTATCGGATATGACATTTTGAGAAAAGCTATAAAGGGTATTAAAAACCGTCAGGTATTTGACGAGAGTTTTCTGATGGCGGTGGCTACGATTGGAGCAATGGCACTGGCTATTTATGAGAATGGTGAATATCTGGAAGCCATTGCTGTTATGCTGTTTTATCAGATTGGTGAGTGGTTTCAAGGGTATGCAGTTGGAAAAAGCCGCCGTAATATCAGTAACCTGATGGATATTCGTCCCGATTATGCAAATGTAGAGAAAAATGGGAAGTTGGAGCAGGTAGATCCGGATGAGGTAGGGATTGGCAGTGTGATTGTTGTACAGCCAGGAGAAAAAGTGCCGATTGACGGAATTATTGTTGAGGGCGTTTCCAGCCTGAATACCAGTGCATTGACCGGGGAAAGCCTGCCGAGGGAGGTAAAAGTTGGTGACGAAGTAATCAGCGGCTGTATCAGCATGACAGGAGTATTGAAGATACAGACAACAAAAGAGTTTGGAGAATCTACGGTTTCTAAGATTTTGGATTTGGTGGAAAATGCAAGTTCCCGCAAATCAAAATCAGAGGATTTTATCTCGAAGTTTGCAAAAATCTATACTCCGGCTGTCTGCTATGCAGCATTGGCGCTGGCATTCCTTCCTCCGGTTGTCCGTATGCTTTTTATGGGGCTGTCTGCCGATTGGGGAGTCTGGATTTACCGGGCATTGACATTCCTTGTTATCAGTTGCCCCTGTGCGCTTGTTATCAGTATTCCTTTAAGTTTCTTTGCAGGTATCGGAGGAGCAAGCAAGGAGGGTGTTTTGGTGAAAGGCTCCAATTATCTGGAAATCCTCTCCCAGACAAAATATGTTGTTTTTGACAAAACCGGAACCATGACAAAGGGTGTCTTTGAAGTAAATGGGATTCATCATTCTACCATAGGGAATGAAAAATTGTTAGAGTATGCTGCTTTTGCAGAAAGCGCGTCTTCCCACCCGATCAGCAAGAGTTTACAGCGGGCTTACGGGAGAGAAATTGACAGGACTCGTGTATCGGATATACAGGAAATCAGCGGAAACGGTGTGACTGCAAAAGTAGACGGCATGGAGGTTGCAGCCGGGAACGATAAACTTATGAAGCATTTGAATATTCCTTATCAGGACTGTCACCAGACCGGAACAATTATCCACATAGCAATTAATGGGAAATATGCGGGTCATATCGTGATTTCTGATATTATTAAACCTCATTCTAAAGCGGCTATTGCGGAATTGAAGAAAGCGGGAGTAGATAAGACTGTCATGCTGACCGGAGATGCAAAGAAAGTGGCAAATCAGGTTGCTGCATCACTTGGGATTGATGAAGTTTACAGCGAACTTTTGCCAGCAGATAAGGTTGAAAAAGTAGAAGAACTTCTGCGGGTGAAGCCTGGTAAGGCAAAGCTGGCATTTGTGGGTGATGGTATCAATGACGCACCTGTGCTTTCCAGAGCGGATATTGGTATCGCTATGGGGGCAATGGGTTCCGATGCGGCAATCGAAGCTGCTGATATTGTCCTGATGGATGACGATCCGATTAAGATTGCAAAGGCAATTAAAATTTCAAGAAAATGCCTGCGGATTGTTTATCAGAATATTTCAATGGCACTTGTTGTTAAATTTGCCTGCCTCGCATTAGGGGCTGTGGGAATTGCAAATATGTATCTGGCGATTTTTGCAGATGTAGGGGTTATGATTCTTGCAGTGCTGAATGCAATCCGCTGTCTGTTTGTGAAAAAGCTGTAAGGAGGAGTGTGTCTTTGGAAGAACATCAATATAGTTTTTATAATGGGAAATTGAAAGAAAACGATTTATACCGTTTAACAGAATTTTTCAAAATGCTTGGGAACCCTACACGTATCCTTATCCTGCTTCTTTTAATGGGGCAGGATAAGAATGTCAGTGATTTGTCAAAGCTGTTGGGATTTACGCAGTCTACAGTTTCACACCAACTGAATTTATTGGAAGCAAATAAAATGATAAGGCGGTACAAAGATGGGAAAAAGGTATTTTATGCTTTAGTGGATAAAAATGTGTCAAAGGTTATTGAGGAAGCACGACATATTTTGCAGTGAAAAATGTTTGACAAAAATCTTCCTACAAATTTTTATTGAGAAGCTCTTTTACAACGGGATCATCTGTTTCAATTCCCTGTTCTTTGAGTTCCTTGATTTTCATTTTAAATTGAGGAAGATATTTTTCGTGGGCTACAAGCAATTCGTCTAAAACACGTTTACCGTTTCTTCCGCTTTGCACCAAAGGGTTTAAGGTAAAGGCTTCCAGAGCAATACCATAATCTCCTGTAATCGCTGCTTCAATGACACATTCTTCCATTGCCTTCATCATTTGCAGCCAGCCTCTTTGCGCCGGAGGCATAGTTCCCCAGGCAAGAGGTTCTGCGCCTTTTGCGGAGATCAGGCTGGTCACTTCTACAATACAGTCCGAAGGCAGGAATGATATGATACCTCCTAAGTAGACAAGGT
>BLMC01000101.1 GCA_011959805.1 Lachnospiraceae bacterium
AATGAGCGAATTTGAGGTGTTTTAGGATTGCGGGAGCATGAAATGCGGAGCAATCCGTGGTATCATAGGGGGCAAAATACCTTTTGACCCCAACATCTTTTTATTATATAATACAAAATACAAAATGCAATACACTTTTACACATTTTTTGCTTTTTGTTCTAACTATTTGCCTACCGATAATGTCTTTTCTTGCTACTCTATATACTTTTTTCCTTGTTGCTTTTATCCAAGAGGATAGAAAGTCCATTGTTTTAACACAGCAAAACAAAAATTTTAACACAGACTATATTATTTGCTGTGGCTTATATTCATGCAGAAACAACATATTTAGATAATTCTCTATACAGTCACCTGACAAAAAAGCACTATCCTTAAATAACGTATAAATCTTCTTACTTTCAGAAGCATAAGAAATACCATCTGGTTCCACTGTCCCTATAGGAAATAACTTTTCGCCTATTTGCGTCTCTACAAGTCGAAAATCCATCACTAATTCTTGGTCTTGAAAAGCATATAATGCATCAAAAGTAAAGGTTGCTCCATTATATTTGTTAATAGGTGTATTTTCCTGTAAATTTTCTAAAATTATTAATGGACGTTGATACCATTTATCAAGTTTGTTAAAATCGCGTCCACACTTATCAAGAAATATCTGACATGATTTGGGTGAAGGTTCTCTAATTTTCATGCCACCAACAGAACAAAGTATTTCTTGTGCGTACGGGAAACATTGAACACCACTCTTTTCTATCCTACGAATCCAGTCATTTGCCATCACAAAATTTCTTTCTTCTGTCCAACCATTAGTTTTCAAAATAAAAATCACATACGCATCTATCAATAATAAATTCATTTACTTTTCTCCTCTAGTGTACTATTCCTCATTATATCACTAATAAGAATACATTCCATAAAAATACATTTATAATTGAAAATTAATAATAAAATTTGATAAAAAGTTGAAATTTTCCTATTATCCTAAATCTATCAACAGAAAATGTGAAAGGAGCATAATAAATGGACAATACAATTGAGATTCAAAATCTAAATAAATTCTATGGCAGAAAACAGGCCCTATGCAATGTCAACCTGACAATTAGGCAGGGAATGTTTGGTCTGTTGGGCAGAAATGGCGCTGGAAAAACAACACTGATGCGCACGCTTGCCGCGCTTCTCCAAAAACGAAGCGGTACAATCACTATCTGCAAAATCCCTATCGAAAATGAAAAAGAAATCCGCAAAATTATTGGATATCTGCCGCAGGATTTTTCTATGTACCCCTCTATGAATGTTCTGGAAGCAATGGATTACCTTGGGCTTTTATCTGGCTTAGAGAAACAGGAACGGAAAGAGCGCACAGAATTACTTTTACAAAAAGTCAATTTGACAGAGCACAGGAAGAAAAAAATCAAGGCATTGTCAGGTGGTATGAAACGCAGACTTGGCATTGCGCAGGCGTTATTGAACAATCCTAAAGTTCTGATTGTTGACGAACCAACTGCTGGGCTTGACCCAGAAGAACGAATCCGTTTCCGCAATTTGTTGTCAGAAGTTGCAGAGGAACGCATTGTTATTCTATCGACACATATCGTCGGGGATATTGAAGCGACTTGTGAAAATATTGCCATTTTGGAAAGCGGAAAAGTTTTGTATCAAGGCACTGTTGATAACTTACTAACAGCAGCCAAAGGAAAGGTATTTACAAAAATTACAAACAAAACAGAACTGCCGACTCTAAAAAAAGAATTATTTATTACAAGTATGCACCCGCAGGGCAAAGAAATATCTATCCGTTTTTTGGCAGAAAACGCTACCCCTGATGCAGAAGCTTGTGCGCCAAATATTGAAGATGCCTATATGTTTTATCTAAAGAAAAATGGCGCGGAATTGGAGGTAAATGGCAATGCTGTTTTGGAGTGAATTTAAGAAAATTGTTGTCGGTATTCCCTATCTACTCTTTATCGCTGTGATGGTTATAGACCTAAATTCTCAAGATACATTAAACTTTAGCAACGATTCTGTAATTGTACCCAATCAATCTGTCACGCAAAATTATGGAATCAAAAACGAAGAAATACCAGAGCTGATTATGCCTGCTGCACTTACGTCACTCTATACAGAATTCTGTGAAAATCACTATCAGACCTATCCAATTGGATTTATAAAATATGTAAAGTTAGATTATGACAAACAACAAAAAATTGCGGACATTCTCTCTAAAATTACTGGATTGCACGCAGACGAAATATACGCTGCGCAAGATTCCTCGAACAACAGTGATGAAAACACTTTTGTTCTTGATGAAAATACAACAATTCAGCCAAATAATAACGGTAACTTTACAATCTCAATTGACAACAATACCAAAGAAAATAGTATTGCAAACGAATTGCAACTTACGGTTAGGGAAGATATTTCGTACACAACGTTTAAAGACTTAATGCAGACTGTCGATAACATTTTGGGCGGTGGCTCAAACTATGCACCCCAATCCTTAATTGGTTATGGGCATGTACCAATCACGTATGAGGAGGCCGTAAAGCAGTATGAGCTTGTGAAAACTTATGACCAATTCACAGGTGGATATGCGCGACTTTTTAGCGATTATGCTGGTGTAATGGCACTTTCTATCCTTCCAGTTTTTCTGGCAGTAATTATGAGTATGAAGGACCGGCGGGCAAAAATATCCGAACTAATCTATATCCGAAAGACGTCGAGTACAAAAATTATTTTTGTGCGTTTCCTTGCAGTTATCGCTGCGGTTATGCTGCCTGTTATCCTTTTATCCTACCTTTCCAACAGTAGCATGTGGCATCTGTATTCGGGAATGAAATTAGACTATCTTGCACCGCTAAAATATGATTTGATTTGGCTTATGCCTTCTGCAATGATGGTAATCGCAATTGGTATGTTCCTTACTGAACTGACCAATACGCCTATCGCGGTTGCGGTATGTGGTCTCTGGTGGTTTATCGATGTGAACTTAGGCATAAAATCTGTCTTTGCATCCTATTCTTTATTGCGTCTGGCCCCAAGACACAACGCTGGAACAAAGTCTTATTTTAGAACACAAGACTTTTTGGATAATTTCCCACGCCTAATCGCAAATCGCCTGCTTTTTGTAGGCTTGTCGATTACACTTGTCCTTGTAACGATTATTATCTATGAAGCAAAACGAAAAGGAAAATTCACATGGAAAAAATAATTTCAATTGCAGTAATCAATATAAAACATCAGTCTGCTTTGTCTATTCTTGTAGCTGCCGTTATCCTTGTAATTACACCAATTCTTTTTGGAACTGCCTATTTGAATTCAATCGAGACAGCAGTCCCCCTTGAGATGTTTGTCTCCTTGATTGGCATTGTCTTGCTCCCTCCTGTTTTTCAGCCGGAGCAAGACGATACAATCCGAGATTTAGTATCTTCCAAGTATATCAGCACAAATTGGGTCTATTGCATTAGGACTGTCTATGCGACTATTTTAATCATTATCTTTATTGGCTTGTTTTCTGGCTATCTATGTCTGCGACAATCTGATGTGACCGTCTGGTTGTTTCTTGGAACAATAGCAAATGCCTTGTTTCTTGGAGCGCTTGGCATAATAACCGCCGCGCTGACGAACAACACCATTATTGCATATATGATACCACTTGTCTATTATGGATTGAATTATGGCGCTGGAAAAAAATTGGGAAATTACTTTTTATTTTCAATGCAAATTCCTAATTTTACACCGAAACTGTGGCTGGGAATAACAGGAGGATTGCTTATTTGTTGTGCACTTATTATAAAAACAATAGAAAAGAAACTTTAATTTCTTTCTGGTTAGTTTTCTATATTATGTAATTTCTCTTTTCCTTAGTGAAATCTTGTGTTTTTTATGAGCACATTATATAATAGACAACAAAGAAGTGCGAGAGGAGTCCTTTCCATGTCCGCAAAATATATTCAACTTGCCAGTCAACTCAAAAGCTTAATTCAAAAAAATTTATATGAAAATAATTCTAACACTGTCTACCAGCTTCCAACAGAAGCTGCACTTTGCCAAATTTACCATGTCAGCCGTCAAACAGTTAGAAAAGCGCTCTCTATCTTAGAGGAGGAGCATTTAATACAAAAGCGTCAAGGAAGCGGATCCTATGCTGTCGCAAATCTAAACCCAAAAGGAGCAAACCAGATTGCGATTCTAGTTCACTCCAATACCGAATACATTTATCCGCGACTCCTTGCGGATTTGTGCGCAACACTACAAAAACATGGATTTTCGTGGACGGTCTATGTTACAGGAAATCAAATTTCCAAAGAACGAGAAATATTAGAATTTTTACTAGAAAATGACAAGACTCCTGTGCGCGGAATTTTGAGTGAAGGCTGTAAGACCAACTTTCCAACACCGAATTATGATCTGTATCAACGTCTGACCCAGCAAAATATTGCTATTTTGTTTTTTCGTGGAAGTTACAGCAACTTGCCTAATATTCCATCTATTAAGGACGACAATTACAATGGCGGGTACGCTCTAGGAAAGTATCTTATCTCACTGGAACATCAAAAAATAGGCGGCATCTTCAATGCTGATGATGTGCAGAGCACCGAACAGCGTTTTGGACTTTTATCTGCCCTGCGAGATGCACAACTTTTGTCCTGTGAAGACAATCTCTGCAGTTTTGACACCCATCAGCTTGTTGCATTGCAACGACAGCAAGATACAAGATTTTTGTCTGATTTTATTGCAAGACAGCTAAAGACGGTGACAGCTATTGTCTGCTGCAATGATGAGATTGCCTACTGGCTGATTAAAGAGCTAACTCATCGTAATCTGCGTGTTCCTGAAGATATGAGTGTGGTCTGTTTTGACTGCTCTTACCTTAGCGACTTAAGCGCTGTACAAATCACACACTATTCTCAAGAAAAACAAGATATGGGAATCATTGCTGCTGAATCTATTATTCATTTGATTCAAGGAACATCAGTTTCTTCACAAAAATTCCCTTGGCAACTTGCGATAAAACGCAGCGCTATACCACCGATTGTTTAACGTTCCTTTTACTTTCCATTCCGATATTCTCTTGGTGTACAACCCACTGTCTTTTTAAAGACAAAACTGAAATAATGTGGGTCTTTATACCCTACTTCCCCCGCAATTTCACTGGAATGCAGCTGTGTCTGAATCAGAAGTTTCTTTGCTTTTTCCATGCGTTTTTTGGTGACAAATTCAATAAAGGTCATCTGCATTTCTTGACTGAATATACTGCTAAAATAATTTCCACTGACACCGATAGCACCCGCAACACTATTTAGAGAAAGTGACTCATCACTGAAATTTTCCTCGATATATTTTAAACCTTTTTTGAGTACGCGCTTGCCTTGATTTTCACTTTCTCTGTCGCGCAGTGTTAGGGCGCGCTCCAACAACTCAAGCATATAAGCATCAATACTCCCCCCACTAGCAGAAGCGTCGTGCACTTTACGGTCATCATCCTCCGGCAAAAAGTCCTGCTGACACACGCCAAATATTTGCATATAATTAATTGTTGTAAACCGAATATTTAAAAGCAGATAATCACGAAATAAACGCGATTCTAATGCCTCCTTTACCCCCGCCAGATAACCATCCACAAAGTCTTTGATTTCTGCCTGTTTTCCCTCCCGCAAAAATCCTTGGATAATATCTGGATTGACTTTGGCACTGTCCACCGACGCAAAGCTCTTCAAATCTTTTCCTGGCAGAAAGTCCACAACATCTTTTTCTGTAAGAATATGACACTGTGGACTAAAAAAACGATGCGCAAGTATATGATTTACTTTTGCGTAGCACTCTGGAAGCAAAGAAAACCGTTCCACAGGCACACCGATTGCCGCGTACCACTCCATTGAAAGTGTTTCCTGCGAACAAATTCTTTCGATTTGACGCACACACTGTTCTTGCAATCTCTCCATCTGGTCAAACTCGCCTTTCATTAAAACCCCATACAAACTAATGTTCCACTGAAAAATTAAATATTCTGGGAAACGCATAAAATACCGAAACAGTGCCTCGCGAACCTGTTCAACTCCCTCTGGTTCCAGCATAGTATGTTCTGGATTCTGACGTTTTACTTGCAAATTGAGCAATACCAGATTGTAGCAAGGACCCTCTAAATCGAACGAAATCTTTGCCGCTTCCTCATAAATTTGCTGGACAGAAAAAACACCGCTAAAAACTTTTTCAAGAAAACTTCTGCGGGCATAATTTTCGTATTCCTTCATCTCGTTTTGAAAGGTTTCCAGATAACTTTTCTGTTCCTTCTCCGTCTCAATTTTTTCGCGAATTTTGCAAAGTACCTTGCGCAGAGTACCTTTTGTAATCGGTTTTAGAAGATATTGCTCCACGCCGACACGAATCGCCTGCTGCGCGTACTCAAACTCATCATATCCGCTGATAATAACAATTTTAATCTCAGGAATTTCTTGTGTTACAATCTGGCTGAGTGCAAGCCCATCCATAAATGGCATTTTAATATCCGTAATAAGAACATCTGGTCGAATTTTCCGAATCATTGGCAGCGCCATCTCACCGTCGCTCGCCTCCCCCATAAATTGATATCCATATTCCTGCCACGGAATATTTTTTTTCAATCCTTCTCTGACAATGCTTTCATCCTCCACCAAAAATACTTTTAACATTTATTTTTCCCTCTTTTGATACTCATTTATCCGATTAATATTTTCTGTCCTTTAGAAACTCTGCGACATTTTCCTTCGTAAATACCTTTTCCTCCACCACATAATACTTCTGCACTGACTCTCCATTTTCAAGTTTTTGTATAATTTCATTGACATAAGTACCCTGTACTGGATTGCATTCCACATCAACATTAATACGCCCTTCTTTCACCAGTTCTAACGCATCGCGCGTTGCATCAAACGAGATAATTGTTATATCGCCTTCTTCGCCAAAGCTTATGCCAGCTTCCTCTATTGCGTCAATAGCGCCTATGGTCATATCATCATTTTGCGAGATAAGCACATCCATCTCTGGATAACGCCGCAACATATCGCGCATCACTTCCTTAGCCTTGTTCGCCGTAAATTCTGCTGTAACAGATTCCAGTATATTCCAGTTTCGATGTCGCGCAGCAATCTCAGCAAATCCTTTTGTTCTACCAATTTCTGCTGTGGAACCCACTGTCCCTTTTAGAACCACAATATTGATTTCTTCTGTTTGTCTTTGTTCCTGTTCCAGATAGGATTCCAGCCACTTACCTGCTTTTTTTCCCTCTTCCTTCGCATCCATTCCAATCCATGCAGTGTAGAGCGAATCATCTTGCACATTGACCTTTCGGTCTGTAACAATTACAGGTATTTTTGCATTCTTTGCCTCCAAAAGTACAGTATCCCATCCATCTTCAATCACAGGCGCAAACACAATATAGTCCACGCGCTGGGAAATAAAACTGCGAATTGCCTTAATTTGATTGTCTTGCATCTGCCGAGCATTGTTAAAAATCAAAAAGTAACCCGCATCCTTTGTCAATGCTTGTTGTATTGATGCTGTATGCGCCGACCTCCAACCAGATTCACTGCCAAGTTGAGAGAAACCAACCACAATTAAATCTTCCTCATCAGATGGGTCAGAAATCTGCTCTACTTTTATTTCAAATCCTCGATAAAGCCCATACGCAGTAAAAAAGACGGGAACAATACACAATAATACAATGCAAGCACCCACATGACCAAAGATAATTTCTTTTATTATTTTAGATGTTGTTTTCATTTGCCCCCCCCTTATTTATGATATCGTCCAGTTATGCCTTTTTACAAAAATTCGCCTATCAATGTTTCATCAAGTTTTACCGCTGGTATAATAATACTAACTTTTGTGCCCACCCCTTTTTCTGATTCGATAGTCATACCATACTCGGCCCCAAAATTCATGCGAATTCGCTCGTTTACATTGGCAAGTCCAAATCCTTTTTCCGTCTCTTTACAAGGCTTTTCAATCTCTGTACGCAATCGTTTTACATCGTCAATTTCCATTCCAATTCCGCTGTCCTCCACACACAACAAAATCGTATCTTTCTGTGGAGAATCACTTTGTTGCAACTTCCCTGTCACACAAATTTTCCCTTTTTGTCGCTTACACTTAATTCCATGATACAGAGAATTTTCAACAAGTGGCTGCAATGTCAATTTTAGAATTTTATAAGAATACAGTTCTGGTGCAATCGCAATTTCATAGTCCAAAATATCTTGATAGCGCACTTGCTGAATTTCAAGATAACCACGAATATGCTCTTTTTCCTCTAAAATCGAGATGTATTCTTTCCCTTTACTCAACACCAATCGAAAAAATTCTGAGAGTGCCACAACAACATCCACTGCCTTATCGGGGTCATCTCCCTCAATCAACCATACAATGGTATCAAGCGTATTGTACAGAAAATGCGGGTTAATCTGCTCTTGCAAAAGCCGCAACTCTGCATGGCGCATCTTACGCTCATCCTCCTTAATCTGATTGACTAAAACTTCCAGATTTTCTGACATGTCATTCACACTATCCGAAAGCACTTCTAGTTCATCCTCCGTCTGCACATTTGCGCGGTCAGAAAAATTTCCCTCCGCGATTCTGCTGGTAATTCCACACAGCTCTTGTATTGGCTTGGTGATACTGTTCAATATAGCACTGGTAATTAAAATAACCACAATTACAATACAGCCTCCCAGCAAAATGCTAATAAGAATCACATGTTGTACTTCTTGATTTAATTGAATTTTTAACTGTTCTATACTTTTCGTCTGATAATAAATATAATACTGAATGTCGTCCTGTATAAGCTCCGTTAGAATATAAATATCATTGTACAACATATCAATATTTTTTTCATATTGCCCTTCTGCCTGCTGATTTGCCTTGATATCATCGACGCGATCTTTCAATGTATCGACATTGCGCAAGAGGCTTTGCAACCAGACACGGCTCTCTTTATCACTTGTCATTGTCAGCAGATTATTACTCTCTGTACGCAACTCATTAATTAATTTATAAGGATTCTTTAACGTCCCATCCTCCTCAATTGTGTCAAAAGTAATACTACTAACCACTAATTTATAAAGACTTTCATCCATTTCTTCCTTGAAATTAATATTGTAATCGTTGGCAAGCAACATACTATTTACAATTTGATCATAGGCGCGACTATAGTTTACAAGCGCCAAAATTAAGTAGATTGCCACATAAAGTATCGGAACCATTGCGACCAGCACTAAGACAATTAATTTATTTTTCAAAGGATATTTTATCTTTTCGGTTGTCATTCCTATTTCCTCGTCTGTGAACTACCCATTGTCTAAAGCCAATGGGCTTCCTGCTTCATCGACCTCGTAACCAAACTTGTTTGGTTTACCTACTATCTCCACAGGCGTTAATTCGGGCAGTCCCTACCCTATATCGTTTCCCTTTACGCTGTTTGCCTTACTCCTTCTGCTAAAATATTCCTCGCCGCATTAATATCCCTGTCATGTTTTGCACCACAAACCGGGCATTCCCATTCCCTTACTGACAAATCTTTTGTATCGGCATTCTGATTTCCACAGACAGAACATATCTGGCTGCTGGCATAGAATGTATCTATTTTGATGTACTTCCTCCCATTCCACGCTGACTTATACTCTAACTGCCTTGTCAGCTCATACCATAACACATCAGATATGGATTTTGCCAGATGATGATTTTTTACCATATTCCTTATCTGTAAGTTTTCCAAAACTATCACTTGGTTTTCGCTGATAATCTCATTGGAAACTTTATGCAGATAGTCTTTTCTCGTATTCGTAATTTTCTCATGGCATAATGCTATTCTCTTTTTCTGTTTATAATAATTGCTTCCCCCTTTTTCTTTATGCGCAAGCCTCCTTTGCAGTTTGGCAAGCTTTTTCTCATATTTCTTTATTGGCTTTGGATTCCTGTATTTTTCTCCATTACACGTAATACACAAATCCTTAATCCCTAAATCCAATCCTATGTTCCCCTCTGTATACGACATTTCCTCATGTTCTGTTTCTACCAGCACTGACACAAAATACTTCCCACTGGATGCCTGTGAAACCGTGGCTGATTTTATTTCCCCCTTAAATTCTCTGTGCAGCTTTGCTTTTACTGTTTTTCGTTTTGGTAATTTTATCTTTCCTTTCTCAAAATCTACCGCAATATTCCCATTCGTGAAATTTGTCCTGTAAGAGTTATGGCTGTCATGCTTGCTCTTGAACTTTGGATATCCTGCATGTTCTTTGAAAAATTTCTGGTATGCACAATCCATGTTATAAACTGCATTCGTCAGGGCAAATTTGTCCACTTCCCTTAACCAATCATACGCCTGCTTTAATTCTCTGTTGCAGTAATTATTGCAGTCTGTTCTGCTAACAGATTTTTTCTCTTTCTCATAAGTTTCTTTCCGATATGCCAATGTCTGGTTATAAACAAACCGGCAGCAGCCAAATGTTTTTGCAATCTGTGTTCTCTGTTCGCTATTGGGGTATATTCTGTATTTATATGCTTTCAGCATTGACTATCACCGCCTTCTCTAGCCTTGATTTTCTATATACTTTTGTAGCATTTCTTCTGAAACATTCCCTACGATGCATGCGAAATATCCCTCCGTCCAAAAGGTATGCTCTTTCCAAAAATGTTTCCGCAAATAATTCGGGTACTTTTCCCAAATATGATATGTTGTATAGATCTTCATCAGATTTACAATCTTACTGATAGACATTGTTGGTTCTGTCTCTATCATGTAATGGATATGGTCTTTATCAAAGCGTTTTAACGCTTTTTTCCATATATCTGATAATCACCTTATGCTTTTGGCATATCTCATAAGAGAACTGTTTTATGTCATCTGATATCTGCTTTGCTGTCAGTAGTTTTTTCTGTATTTGCATACAAAGATAATATGGTACTGTAATAAATATTTGTGTCTGTTTTTTGATTTCCATGTCCCCATAGCGAAAGTATAGCATAAACCGCTACTTTTGGCTACCTTAACTCACCGTCTAAAGCCAGTGGGATTGCGGTAGCCTTATTTTCAAAAGTTGCTGATATTGCAATATTAAAACTACGCCGCAAGCAGCGGGGGGGGGGGGCATGGAATTTGATACGCCCCAAGGGCAAGATATTGACTCTCGCAGCATTCGCCAACTGTCCGTGAAAAACGACCGCTTGACTCATTGCTCTCGAAAATAAAAAGCTATTCCTTTTTAATGCTTACTTACACTTAACTTATACTATATACTATGTATTATAATTTTTCAACAAACCTTCTTGTCGAACAATTTGTGCGTTTTGTTCGCCGCTTTGACATTCAACACTGTATATTTCCTTTCCGCGTCCGTGTGCAATCGAGTAGGGAGAAGGTAAACCTTTCCTACTCGCGCTGGACCCCTACTCGCGCGCCGGGCACTCGTCAGCGAACCGATAAATCGGTTTGATTACAAATTTCACTTAGATGCCTGTGTGCAATCGAGTAGAGAAGATT
>BLMC01000102.1 GCA_011959805.1 Lachnospiraceae bacterium
AATATTACAGCTACAATTTTGGAAAAAGTAGCACGTAATTCTGTGAAAGCAGCAGTCGACAGCAGATGTATGTATTGTCTGCATCAGCCCAAGCAGCCGACAGGGATTAAGAAGCTTTCCCGATAAGAAAGCTGTATAAGGAAGAAAATACTGCCATGTATGTGAGGAAACTTGTATATATGGCAGTATTTTGGGAAAAGAGGTTCATTCAATTCATTTTCAATGTAATGAACTTAAAAATATATGATAGATATTCTGTACAGTAGATTGCGAAAACACACGAATGATACTCAGTATTTGAAAATCATTCGTGTGTTTTTTGCGCAAATTTAGGACAGGGGTATATTGTATATTTTTATGTTAGCGGCACGTGGGATAAGAAAATTTTCCAATTCAATAAAAATTCATACCAGAATAAGAATACATATGAAAGGGTATGTCCTGACATGATACATTCTTTTTTATGATTGTCGAAAAATGATGCTTTATTTCCAAGTTTGTATCCAATGTCCTCCATATGGCTCTTCATTTCAAAAATAAATCAGAATGGAGAATAGAAGAATGAAGAGTATAAGATATATTATTGCGCATAATGTGAGATTATACCAGAAAAGAGAAAACTTAACACAGGCAGAACTGTCACTGGATTCCATAAAGCGAATCGATGGTGGAAAAGAATAATGACATTAGATGGCTGTTTCTTTGTGATATGGATAAAAATATGAACAGGTATTTAAATGAAGTATCTCTGAAGAATTACATATAAATTCGTAATTCTTACACGTGCAGAAAAAAATAGGTTCTTTATAGATATAATGAGCTTATAACAAATGAATAGACAGGGGTATTTAATATGAAATTAAAAAATAGTAAGTATTTGCACAACGTAGAAACAGATTGTTGGGTAATCCTTGGGGATGATAGAACAGGTGAGTGGATAAAAATTCATAAAGAATGGATGGAAATACTTGATAAGTTCTTAATTGAAGAATTAGATGAAAAGGGAGTGCTTAATAGATTTGAGGATAATGAGGATAAGGAATACTTTGAAAAGCTGATTACGCTTATGAAAGAAAAGAAATTTCTTATTCCGGTTGATGAGGAAGAAAAAGTCCATATTGAACAGGTATATATTGCAGTAACAAATAATTGCAATTTAAAGTGCAAACATTGTTGCTATGATGCTTCCATATTGAATGAGAAAAAGTGTGACTTATCAACTATAGAGGTTAAAAGCATATTTGATAAGGTAATTGGATTATCGCCCGATTGTATTGTTATCAGCGGGGGAGAACCCTTAGTGCGAGAAGATATTATAGAATTGTTGACATATTTAAGGCAACGATTTCCGGGAAAAATAACACTCTCATCAAATGCAATATTGATTACTGAAAAGAATGTAAATGCAATTTATGATTTGGTAGATAATTTTGATATTAGTATTGATGGAGTAGATGAAGAGACATGCAGTAGAATCAGAGGAAAGGGTGTTTTTGATAAAGTAATCAATACTGTTAACATGATCAAGAATATCGGAGATAAGCGCATATGTTTATCTATGGTAGATATTGAAAAAGACAAGAAAACTATTGACAAATTTTATGAATTAAACAAGGAATTGAGGACAATTCCAGTTGTCAGGTATTTTTATGCATTAGGGCGGGGAGTTGATTTACAGAAAGAGTTGCAGGTGCATGATATCGAATTTGATGTGGAACAAGAGGTTGCGAAAACAGAAACTATTGAGGAAGTGCAAAAGTATATGCTTGGCAATCGCTGTGGAGCAGGAAAACGGCAATTTATTATAGACTATGACGGGAGAATTTATCCCTGTGGTATGTTGATTAAAGATGAATATTGTATGGGAAATATCTTTGAAATCAAGAATATAGGAGATCATCTGGAACAAGACTTTAAGGCTGAATGTTTGAGACCATGGAATGCAGAAAAGTGCAAAGAATGTCAGGCAAGATTATTTTGTTACAATTGTTTGGGAGAATATGATATTTTGCAACAAAATGATCTGGTTGAGGATAAACTGTGTTGCAGGAAAGAGAATATTATTAAGATTATGGAGGCACTATGATATTCAATATTTGGGTTACAAGGCAATGTAATTTAAAATGTACATATTGTTATGAAGGGCAGGAAAAATTAGATAAAAAGTTGGACAACAATACTGTACAAAAAGTTATAGAATTTATAGTACAGAAAACTAATGAGAAAAAAGATTCATTTATCAGTGTTAATTTTCATGGTGGAGAGCCATTAATTGCCTTCGATATAGTGCAGTATATTGTTATAGAACTAGAGAAAAGACTGAGTACAGTAAAAATAAACTATGGTCTTACTACTAACGGAACATTGCTTGATGATGATATTATTGAGTTTTTGGCGCAGGCAATGCCACTAGGATTAACACTTAGTGTAGATGGAAATGAAGGTGTTCATAATAGAAATAGAAAATTAGCTAATGGACGGGGATCATATGAACTTGTTGATCAGTATTTAGAAAAAATTATAAAACAAATACCAGAGTGCCGGGCAAGGGCAACTTATACCCATAATACGGTAAATGATTTATCTAAAAGCGTGATACATCTCATTCAAAAAGGATTTAAAACTATTGTTGCGGCAGGAGATTATTATGATCCGTTTTGGCAGGACGAAGATGAAAATATTTTGAGGAGAGAAATACATAAGTTGCATGATTACTATCAGGCAATGCAAAATAAGGAAAAAGTACGAGTAAATCTTTTGGATAAAAGCCTTACTGAATATTTACCATGTCAAGGCGGAATATCCTCTGTGAATATTGATATTGATGGAAAACTATATCCTTGTATTGCCGCAGTGGGGAATAGTGATTATCAAATTGGTGATATAGAATGTGGCATTGATAAAATAAAGGTGGCAAACATTCTGGATATGGGTTCAGCAATGCATGAGGAGTGCAAAGAATGTCCAATAAATAAGCATTGTAATGGTGTCAGATGCAAATTGAAGAATAAGATTATGTCAGGAAATTGTTTAGACATACCCGTGTTTTTATGTGTTGAAAAAAATGCTATCTATGATTCGTAAGAATCTTAGCATAGATGCTGCTTAATGGTTTCAATAATGGAGGTATTGACTATGAAAATTAAGAAGGTAAATGCACCTAAGAGTGATTTGGTAGTAAAGGGACAGAGCGAGAACTGTATTTATGACTGTGTACGTTATACGGGATACAACACACCAGGAAAGTGTACGACAGTAATTGACGCATATAAGTCAGTAGATAACTAAGAGCAGGTTGGGCGGCAGATATGGCTGTGTATTATATGGAAAATAGCACACTATAAAAGTGTACGATACTCTTGACGCATATAAGTCAGTGGAGCTATAGAGAATCAGTAGTGTAACATAATAAAATCATGAGCAGCAAAGTAAGAATAGGCGTTTCAAGGAATTGAAACGCTTATTTTTTAAAGAGGTATAAAAATGAAAATAGCAATTATTGATAGTGGAGTGGAAAAAAAGTATAAAAACAATGAGAGCATTGTTGGTGGATGCACATTCAAATATGTACAAAATAATATTGTTTTTATAAAAGATGAATATATTGATGAAAATGGTCATGGAACAAATACTTTTCAAATACTTCAACATTATGGAGATGAAAAGAATACTTATTATATAGTAAAAATATTAGATAAAAATAATGAGACGAGCATAGAAATATTAATACAAGCGTTAAAATATTTAATGCAGAGTGACATAGATATTATACATTTAAGTTTAGCGATAGTTGAGGAAAATTTTCTAGGGATGATGGAGCTAAAACAAATTTGTAATAATATTTTTAAAAAGAATAAATTACTTATATGTGCGCAGAAAAATAAAACTAATATTCCCTCATATCCTGCAGCTTTTGAATCGGTTATAGGGGTTAATTCGATATATACGAATAGTTATGATGATATATGGTATAATTCCTTTCAGACTATACAGTGTTATGCAAATGCGGTAGCAAAGTTAGTAGAAGGATTAGACGGCAAATATGTTTTTTTTGGTGGAACAAGTAAAAGTGCGGCTGTAGTTACAGGTATGGTGTCAAAAAGTATGGAGATAGAAAAAAATTATGATGTGCAGGATATTTTGTATAGATTAGCTGTGCGTCATAAATGGGACATTGACTCAGATGTAGATTCTTCTAAAGAATTTAGAAATTATAATTATGAAAGAAGCATTCGTCAGAAATATTCTTCAGAAGCATACAGTTTAGTAAACCGTGTGTTATGTGAGTTTTTAAATAAAGAAGCACAAATAGATTGTTTCAAACCTCTGTCGGAACAGAATATTTTTCTTGATGGAGAAAAGTGCTACACATTTTTAAAAGCGCTGGAAAAAGAATTTTCTGTAGAAATAGATCTTGCCAATATTTTTTATACTTCGGTGTATTCATTTAATTCAATTATTGATTTGTTTTTAGAGAGGTAAACTATGAGTAATATAAAAAGATTTTTTAAAATGATGATGAAATATAGAAAAGAACATCTTATAGCGATTGTTTTGCTTACAATTAATGGCATAACTTATAGTATGGAGCCGTTTTTTACAAAGTCAATTATTGATGTGGTTATACCGCAAAAAAACGTAGTTGAGTTATTAAAATTGACAGGTATGTTTTTGACAGTTATAATCATCGAGAAGGTAAGTAAATTATTTTCGGACTTTGTATATTCGGAAATGGGTAAGAGTTTTACATTTCAATTAAAAAGAGATTTAATCAGCCACTTACAAAAGCAATCAGGAGATTATTATTGTAAGATGAAGGCAGGCGAGATTAATAATATAATTAATAATGATGTTGATACTTTGGAGGATATAGCTACAAAAATGTTGTTTACTACAATAAAGGATATTATAACTTCTGTCCCGATTATTGTGTATTTGTTCATTTTAAAAAAAGATTTGTTTTTGGTCTTGCTTTTGATTTATCCGATTACATATTTTGTACAAAAGAAATTTTCAAAAAAAATAGAATATTATTCGATCCAAGCTAGAATTGTATTGGAAGATTATGTTACCATAATAAATGAATTTCTCAAGTCACCTATAAACTATGTGAAGTTGGGAAATAATACATACTTCAAAAATAAGTTTAAAGAATCAGAAGAAAAATATAAAAAGTATGGAATAAAATCAGACAAAGTGTATTCAGAATACATAACATTATCAACGATGACCAATTATATAGTGTTGTTAGCAATTTTGCTGATTGGGGGATATGGTATAATCGAAAATAACATGACAATTGGCATTATGGTAGTCTTTATACAATATTCATCTAAGATGGTTATACCTATATTAGCTATAAGTCAAGCTAATGTTAGAATTAAGCAATCAAAAGAATCTGTCGATAGAATTTTTCAGATTCTGGATTCAAGAAGCAGTATTAGTGAGGAATTAGCGGCTTCACAGTGCGGTATAAATAATGGGGAAATACTTATACAGGGGGTTTCCTTTTCTTACGATACGAGAGAAATATTGCACAATTTGACAATGCTGGCAAAAGCAGGTGAAAAAGTTGCAATAGTTGGAGAAAGTGGATCAGGAAAGTCAACAATAATCAATTTACTGTATAGACTTTGGGATTTTAAGGAAGGAAATATTTATATTGATGGAGTAGAAATTCATAGGTTTAATATAAATTATTTGCGTGAAAAAATAGGTATTGTATCACAGGACATTTTTTTATTTCATGATACTATTTTAAACAATTTGACATTAGGAAATGCTGATATTTCTATGGAACAAGTAATTGAGGTGGCAAAAAAGGTTAATATTTATAATGATATAGTAAATTTGGATTTGGGTTTCAATACAGTTATTGGCGATAATGGGGTAAAATTGTCTGGAGGTCAAAAGCAACGCTTATCAATTGCCAGAACAATATTGAAAAATAATCCTATTATCGTTTTTGATGAGGCGACATCGGCATTAGATAATCATACAGAGATGGAAATAGAATTTCATTTGCTGGATTATTTTAAAAATAAGACGTTGATTATTATTTCTCATCGCTTGAAAAGCATTGTAAATGCCAATAGGATTTATGTATTAGAAAATGGAATGATAAAAGAGAGTGGTACATATGATGAACTAATACAAAGTAAAAGCCTGTTTTGTAGTATTTTCAACCTTCAATTTTAATTTATTCAGCAATATATACGAAAGCAGCAAAAAGAGCAACAAAAGCTAATCTGCGCTTTCGTATTTATTTTGTCTAATTGGATTGTTCTTATATGTACATTTGGAAGGAAATAAAATATAATGAGATCATTAAGTTTTGCAGAATGATTTCAGTGATGTGTTTCATTGGGTTTTGACAAAAATTTGACTTTTCTATTGTAGAGTTGAATATTGAAGGAGATGATTAATTCTATGAATTATAAATTATTGGTTATGGATGATGAACCTACCATTTGTAATCTTATGAAGATACATTTTGAAACAGAAGGATATATAGTATATATGGCAAATAATGCACAAGAAGGAACAAAACTGCTGTCAATCAATCCAGATTTGATTTTATTGGATATAAATATGCCTGATACTGATGGAATTGAATTTTGTAAGAAAATGAGACAACATATTGACTGCCCTATTATCTTTTTGACATCAAGAATAGCTGAACAGGATAAAATCAAGGGATTGCAAGTTGGAGGTGATGATTATATAACCAAACCTTTTAGCATTGCAGAATTAACCGCTCGTGTGGAGGCACATTTAAGGCGTGAAAGCAGGAGCCGTCACTGTAGTGTGAAAGTATATGGTGAATTAATGATTGAGTATAATGAAAGATGTGTATATTTTAAAGAGCAGCTTATACCATTTTCAAAAAAGGAATTTGATATTATTGAGTTTCTTTCTTTAAATGCAGGACAGGTATTCACTAAAGAAATGTTATATGAACGACTTTGGGGATTTGATGCAGATGGTAACAGTGATGTTTTAAAAGAACATATACGCAGGATTCGGACAAAGATAATGAAAGTAGCAGATGAAAATTATATTGATACAGTGTGGGGGGTAGGATACAAATGGATAAAATAATAGGGTATTTAAGGTATCAGTCAATAAGAAAATCTTTTTTTATCATAGTATTTATTATGGCAATAATTGTTATTATGCTATCTGTAGGAACTGTTGGTATCTGCACTAGAATACATGATAATATACTTTTATCAAAAGCGTTTGTAATTAATCCTGTAGAAATAAATCCTAGTAATGATGGGACATTTAAGGTTAGCGGAAGTATAGTTGAAGAGAATGAATCGGATACATATACTGATAGAGAGATGATGATTTGTCGCATTACAGAAGTTATGATTATTATATGCCCACTGTTGTTTTCGTTTTTGGGAATATGGTGTGCAGGATCTATATTTTACCATATTAAATTGAAGAAACCCTTATTGTTATTAAATCAGGGGATTTCGCATATTTCATTAAATGATTTGGAGTTCTCTTTTGATTATCAGGAGTCGGATGAATTAGGGTGTTTATGTAGTGCTTTTGAAAAAATGAGGGAACAATTATTAGAGAATAATGTTCAAATGTGGAATATGATTGAAGAAAGGAGACAGATAAATGCTAGTGTGGCACATGATTTGCGTACTCCTATTACGATAATTAAAGGGTATAGTGAGTATTTAGAACGTAATCTTGTAAAGGGAGTAATGGCACAAGATAATATATTAGATATAGTGATATATATGAAACAAGCTGCAAATAGACTGGAAGATTACGCAAATTCTGTTCATGATGTTCAAATGTTAGAGGACATAAACTTAGAGTATGCAGATGTAGAACTGATTGATTTATATAATGAAATAAAATCCAGTTTAGAAATTATAGAACAAGAATTAGGTAAACAAATTAAAGTAATCAATAATTTGCCGAATATAAGCGTTTATCTTTCTTCAACGGCTGTGTTCCGTATTTTAGAAAATATTGTACGAAATGCGTGTCGTTATTGTGAAAATTTGGTTTTGGTAGAAATATCTTTAATTGATCAGAACCTAATTATAACTACAACAGATGATGGAAAGGGGTTTACTGAACAGGATTTGAAAAAAGCACTAAATCCATTTTATAAGGACAAAGGGCAAAGAGACCATTATGGAATAGGTTTAACTATATGCAAGGTATTGTCTCAAAAACATGGGGGAGATATTTTTCTGTCTAATGTACAAAATAGTGGTGCTAAAGTTACTGTAAAAATAAAAGTAAAATAATTTATATTTGTGACTGAAAATTGACTTTTCTTCTTTATACTCTCCTTAATAAATGAAAGGAGAGTTTTTTATGAGCATCAAGATCAATTCTTTGCAGAAGAGGTATAATTCGCATACTGTTTTGGCTGGAATAAATATGACCATTGAAGATGGTATGTTTGGATTATTAGGGCGTAATGGCGCAGGTAAAACGACACTTATGAGAATTTTGGCTACATTGATAAAGCCCACTAATGGAACTGTTGTATTCAATGAAATACCAATAGATAACACAAAAGAAATCAGAAAAATAATTGGTTATTTACCGCAGGATTTTTCATTCTATCCTGATATGACAGTGTATGAGAGCATGCAGTATGTAGCGGCACTATCTCAGGTTCCCACTATAATACAAAATAATAGAATTCCTCAATTATTAAAGCAGGTAAACTTGTGGGAGGAAAAAAAGAAGAAAGTAGGGAGGCTGTCCGGAGGGATGAAGAGAAGACTTGGAATAGCACAGGCAATGTTACATGATCCCAAAGTATTAATTGTGGATGAACCTACTATTGGGCTTGATCCAGAGGAAAGGTTAAGATTTTATAATCTTTTGGAAGGATATTCTGAAAATAGGATTGTTATACTCTCCACTCATATAGTGGCTGATATTGAAGCTACATGCGAGAGAGTAGGTGTATTAGATTCAGGAAACTTAGTTTTTGAAGGTACAATAAACCATTTAGCAGAATATGCGAAAGAAAAGGTGTTTGAATTAACTGTTCTGAAAAACGAGCAGGATATTGTCCAAAAAAGGTATCATGTTTTGTCAAGTCAGTCAAGCCTTGGAAAGATAAAGATGAGAGTATTAAGTGATAATTACCCGATTTTAGGAAATCCAGTTTTATGTAGTCCAACAGTAGAAGCTGGATATATGCAATTACTTCGCAAATTAGATAGGGAGGAAAAGTAAATGAAGCAGTTATTTTTTATTGAATGTAAAAAAATTTTGAAAAGTATAGTTTTTTGGATTTTTGCTTTGATTTTATTTGTTACCTTTTTCATGCATTATGGGAACATGGCAAAAGATGAAATAATGCAGGCACATAATCCGTCATCGCTGTTTTATTCTGATCCCAATAATGAGTACACTCCAGAGCAAAGAGGTCTGTCTAATGCAAATGAGCAGGAAATGATGATGCTATTAGCTACTAAGAAACTATTATTTTGCTACACAGAAAATTTATATGAATATTATCCATTTGGATATGTTAAAGAGAAAATAATGTCTGATAGGGAGCAATATATTGTATTACAGTATTTGGAAGAACTTACAGGGTTAGATGAACAAGCGATTAATGGGGTGGGTAGTATATCCGCCTCGGAGAACTCAGAGGAAATCGAAATTTCAGGTGGAGGGGCATTTATTTTAGAACCTGGTAAAGGAAGTACAAATAATGGCGGTCAATTTATTATAGAACCCGAAGATTGGGAATATATAGAGAAATCTACAATTACTCAAAATGAGAATTTAAATGTCAACGATGAATTAACTATACAAGTGTCCTTTGAGCGATTTAAGGAAATAATGGATAGTGTCAATAAAATGATTGGAAAAAATTCATATTTTAGTTGGACGATGATTAACCTGTATTATGGTGAAAGCGATATGGCAGATGATCCGATAACATTGACACAACATAATGAATTTTATTATAAAGATAAAATAACAGGGGCGTTTGCTAGATATTACTGTGACAGTATATCATTGGCTCTTTTATGGTTGCCGGCATTTGTTGTGGTTGGAATAATGATAAAGGATAAGCGCCACAAGATTCAAGACTTGATATATACACGTTCTTTATCAGGTCATAAACTGATATTAGCACGATATTTTGCATGTATAGTATTGATGATGATTCCTGTATTATTACTACCATTAAAAAGTTTTTTTGATTTAATGTTATATGCTAAAAGTGCGGGATTCCAAATTGATATGCTAGCATTTCCTAAATATATATTGGGTTGGATTCTGCCGACTATTTTATTTGTGTCGTCACTTACTTTGCTTTTAACAATATTGGCTGAAAACTATATTGCTATTTTGATAGTGGGAATTATGTGGCTTTTGGGCAGACCATCAGTTGGAAAATTAAATGGTGGAAATTATGAATTGTTTGATTTAGTTATTCGGCATAATACATTAAAAGGATATGGAAGAATGATGCAAAATATAAATGTACTTGTTGCTAACAGGGTATTAATGGTTCTGATGTCTATAATATTGTTAGGATTGTCGATTTATGTATGTCAAGTAAAGCAAAGGGGTGTTTTGAGATTTGGTGCAAAGTAATTATTATGTATTGGCAAAAGAAAATTTTAAAATAGCAGTTATAAAGACTATTTTTCCAACATTTATAATCCTTGTACTTATTCCGTTTGTTTTCGGAACATCAAATTTGAATAGTACCAAAGCAGCAGAATGTTTGGAAAAAATGGTTGGATTGATTGGTATACCAATTTTTGTGCCTATTCTGAAACCGGAACAGAACAGCGCTATCCATGAGGTTATTTTTATAAAGGAATTTCCATATAGAGTAATTGTTATTTTCCGACTTATTATGGCTACTATATTAACAGTCCTCTCAATTTATTTTTTTGAACTTTATATGTTGAATGATGGCTGCATTTTCCCTATATATAAATATTTGTATAGGGCGATAATGGTTACGATGATGATAGGTGGATGCGGACTTTGTGCTTCTGCGATTACAGGAAGTACGTTGGCTGGTTACTTAATAGCATTTGTGTATTATTTTATTTTACAATGGAATATCTTGGGAGGGGTAATGAGTATAGTAGCAAAGGGAGTTAGTGTTTTACACCTCATTATACTGTTTGTACTATATTTCGTAATTGTACTAATATGTGGAAAATCTTGTAATTAAAGTTGAATGTATCCGTATTGTTAAAAACACAGTCTGAAATATTATTTGATTTCAGACTGTGTTCAGATTGTCAAAAAAGTCAGCATTGTCTGGCTTTTTTTGATATAATAAAACCAGAGGTGA
>BLMC01000103.1 GCA_011959805.1 Lachnospiraceae bacterium
ATTTCACCCATCCTGATTTATATGCCCGCAAAAGCAGGCAGATGGGAGTTAGAATGAAAAATAAAGGTCTTACGATAGTTATGTTGTAATTGGCATCTATCTAATAACCAGCTCCAAAGCATTAGGAAATATAAATTACAGCTATTTAGAGCCAACAAGTACAACTTCTAATATTTCATTTTCAGGAGAGGCAGACAAAAAAATAAAGTTTTCATTTCACTCGAATATTGTCAGTAGAAATTTGGATATAGTTTTATATAATTTATTTGGTAATGAAATATATACTCTTGATAAAGCAAAAGGATTCTAATTATAGTATATTATTTTACTTAACAAATAAAGCACACTTTATTTGTCCATTACTTAACGAATAAAGTGTGCTTTTTATGCGCACGGACGTGTAGAGATGCTATACAGCGAAAGATAAGAAACTTCTCCTACTCGATTAAATGTTACATTCCTCGCCCAATCCCAGCTAAAAACTCAAATACCCCCGCTACATTAAGTCTGCCATATCCCCATTCTCTGTTTGGATATTCCAGATATCCATCGCGCGTAGCTCCACGTATTAGGTAATTTTTAATATTGACCGAATTGACAAGAATGTCATTGTTATTTACTACTGCCCATTCCATCAACTGTGCACATCCTCCCGCTGTGATTGCAGCTGCGACGCTAGTACCACTCCTATCGCCATAAGGAGTCGAAACCTGAACCCCTGGTGCTGCAATTTCTGGGACAATCGCATTATTCCTTGCAAATCCACGCCCTGATGACGCGGCAATACTATTATTGTTCGTCTGATATGCTGCGACGGTCACAGCAGTGTCTACATAACCTGGTTCGGTAATGGTTGTGTATGGACTTGGTTCAAGAAAATATGTATCTGACGAAAGAAACTCTGTAATTGGAAGCCATATATCAAACTGCCCGCCAATTGTATTCCCCTCCGAAATAATCCTAATACTCCATACCCCCTGTGACGGATCGGAAAAACGAAACCGAATCACTTCCGCACCAGATAAACTTTCCACAAGTTGATATTCGACAATGACCCGTGTTCGTTCATAAACAAATGTAAATTCTTGTGGGATATAGCTTCTTGGATTGTTCCATCGAGCAGTTTCTCCGCCAGGTGTACGTATGACTGCATTATAAAAGTATGGTACATTTCCCCACAAGTCCATAATAAACCCTTTTTCATTCTCACCAACGCGAAGTTCCACATCCTGATAAGGTTGACTCTCGTTGAGTTTTCCAAAAAAATGATGTGACGCATTGCCCTCATTTCCTCCAGCAGTCACAATAACACGACTTTTTTGCATACTGATATAATTAATGTAACTCCCTAACATACCACTGCCTGTATGATCCCCAAAACTGGTTCCAATTCCCAAAAAAATTACAAGCGGTTTTGTTAGAATTAACACATATTTCTGCAAATATTGAATTGCCTGAAGAATATCCGTCTCGCTATAACAGGGCACACCTGGCGGAATTTTATAGTATTCCCTAAGATAGGGCTTTGCTTCCTTAAGCTTGACAACCACGATCTGACTGTCTGGCGCAGCACCGATAAAACTTCCGTTCTCAATAGAGCTTCCAGCTGCAAGGCTTGCCATTACGCTTCCATGACCATTCGCATCTGTACTTGGAACAACAGACAAAGGATTATCACTTGCAAGCGCTTCATTAATCATCTTGTTTGTGTATTCTGTCCCATAATGAAACCCTTCTGGTGGCGTCCCTGTCTGAATTGTCTGGTCCCAAATACCTGCGATTCGACTTTTGCCTGCAAAATCGCGAAATACATTATCCTGATAGCGAATTCCTGTATCGATAAAACCGATTGTAACGTTTTTTCCAGTTAGGTTTAAAGGCTCACCCTGCACCGACAAAATTCCAGATGCTGCTAAACTTAATGTATTCAAATTTCTGTCTTGTGCTGCTTTACACTCCATCAAGCCATAACATTTTGGCAGTACAGAATATGCAAATTGTCCAGCTCTATTATATTGCGCATTATTCCTATCCACATACAAAATCCCCCACTCATTTGCTAAGTGGTGATAGCAATAATCAATGGGCAAATCATAATTATATTCTTCAGGTAATAAAATGTATACCAACGTGTCTGCATAGTCATTTGACAAAATACGTTCTTTACAGGTCACTATTTTCTCCTCAACAAAAGGTTATTATTATAATATATGCGATAAATGACACATGGTAACATACCCAATACGATATTTAATTGTAGAAAATTTTATTTTAACTATAATAAATTTCACAAAAATTATGACTCTCTACAGTTGCTATAGAGAGTCATAACATATTTGATTTCTAATAATTATTTTACACGCCGGAATACGCGGCAAAACCTGCGTCAATCGGAAGCACTACACCTGTGATTGCACTTGCTGCCTTATCATCACAAAGGAAAAATACACCGCCGAGCAACTCCTCACTCTCAACAAAACGCCCTGTTGGCGTACCACTCAAAATCTTGTTAGAACGCGCTGTTGGCGTACCATCCTCATTAAACAAAAGCCTGCGATTCTGATTGGACACTAAAAATCCAGGTGCAATTGCGTTGCAGCGGATACCAGTTCCTGCAAAGTGTGTTGCAAGCCACTGTGTAAAATTAGAAACAGCCGCCTTCGCACCAGAATATGCTGGAATTTTGGTCAATGGTATATAGGCATTCATAGAAGAAATATTTAAAATACAACCGGTTTTCCTATCCACCATATCCTTTGCAAACACTTGTGTTGGAAGCAGCGTTCCCTGGAAATTTAGTTTGAACACAAAATCTACCCCATTAGGGTCTAGGTCAAAAAATGTCTTCTGTCCTTCCACTGCCTCGTGCTGATACTCATTGTCTGTTGTCGCACGCGGATTGTTTCCGCCTGCCCCATTTACAAGAATATCACAAGGTCCTAAATCTGCCATCACCTGCTCATGCACCTGCTTTAGAGCATCCAGCTCAAGCACATTTGCCTTGTAGCCCTCGCAGATAAGTCCTTCTGCCTTACATTCGTCAGCCAATGCTTTGACTGCATCCTCATTTAAGTCTAGCGCAGCCACTTTTGCACCTGCTTGGGCAAAAGCCTTTGCCATTGTTCCACACAATACACCACCTGCACCTGTCACAACAACCACTTTTCCAGTAAAGTCT
Organism: Lachnospiraceae bacterium; assembly: GCA_011959805.1. GTDB lineage: Bacteria > Bacillota > Clostridia > Lachnospirales > Lachnospiraceae > COE1. The sequence continues at coordinate 3,179 of BLMC01000103.1, forward strand.
ATATTCAATGGCAAATCCATCATTGAAACCACCAATCCTTTCTCAATTTATTATTTTGCACTATTATCCAATCGCTCTAGCAAATCCCAGCATCCCCACATATACATAATTCCCAGTGCGCGGTCATATAGTCCATATCCTGGTCTACACTGTTCTCCCCAGATATGTCTGCCGTGATCAGGACGAATATATCCGTCATAACCACAGTCATGATAAGCGCGCATTATTTCTAGGATACCGACATCACCGTCACAGTCACGATGTGACGCCTCTGTAAAATCCCCATTTTCAAAATGTTTTACATTGCGGATATGCGCAAATGCAATTCTATCACAATAAGTACGAATAATATCTGGTACATTATTTTTGGGATTTGCACCAAGCGAACCAGAACATAAACACAGACAGTTATACTCGTCATCTACCATAGACAAAAATCGTCCAATCGCCTCCTTGTCTACTAGCAATCGAGGAATTCCAAAAATATCCCAAGGTGGATCATCCTGATGAATCGCCATCTTTATGCCTGTCTCATGACATGTCGGCATAATTGCCTCAAGGAAATACTTTAAGTTGTCCCAAAGCTTCTCCTTGGTAACAGGACGATATGCCTCAAAAAGCTCATCAAGTTTTGCCATTCGCTCTGGTTCCCAGCCTGGAAATGTCATTCCATGAAGATTTTCAAGGATATAATTTGCCATCTCCTTATAATCTTCCTGAATCTTTGCCTTCTCATAAAACAATGCTGTAGATCCATCCTCCATCGGGTGAAACAAGTCTGTTCTAGTCCAATCAAAGATAGGCATAAAATTATAAGTCACCACTTTAACACCAAACTTTGCCAGATTGCGCAAGGTTTGTTTGTAGTTCTCAATATATTGGTCTCGTGTGGGCAATCCAATTTTGATATCGTCATGCACATTCACGCTCTCCACGACATCCATGTTAAATCCATGATCTTCTATCTGATGGCGCATTTTCTCAATCTCATCTACTTCCCAAACTTCACCTGCTGCCTTGTCGTGTAACGCCCAGACAAGACCAGTTACACCGGGAATCTGCTTAATCTGCTCCTGCGTAATGCTGTCATTACCCTCGCCATACCAGCGAAAAGTCATCTGCATAAAAATCCCTCCTATTATAAATATAATCTTTTAAAATCTATAAATTCTGCATCAATCCTTCCGATCTCCTTTCTAAGCGGAGATATCGTTTCATTTGACGCTATTTTTAAATACGTGTGTCAAAAATTCCACAGAAAGAATCCACTGGATCTTCTCCCAAAAATGCCTCCTCACCTGTCATCAACTTTGCAATTAATGCATCCAGGGTAGACTCATTACTATCATAGGTATTAATGTAAGTGCGCGCCTGCGGAATGTCAGCGAGCACAAATGGATGCTGTACACCAACCACTACAACAGGAAGCTCAAACACATACCATGGAATCTCTCCACCACCTTTGGTCATGCCAAACGCTGGGCGTGCAACTGGTTGAAATCCACCTGGAATATCTACCAAAGTAATAATTAAATCCTGATTCTCACGAAACTCCTTAATTGGTGTTTTCCCTGCAAAATACATGTTAATATCTGGTTTTTCGCCTGCCTGAATCTGTTTTTGCATTTTTTCGATAGGACTCTCGTAGATAAACACATCAAATCCCTTGTCCACCAACTTGTCTCGCAACACTTCTGCTGGAGATTTCTTTGCTCCAAATAACGCACCAAGCCCCGGCGCAGACAGACCCTTTACATAGACAATCATAATCCGTTTATAACGTTCTGGTGTGATTGGCAAAACATCTTTATCTTTATACTTTACCAGTGTGATAGCCTTATCTGTAATTTCCTTTTGCATTGCAATATGTGCATCACATCCAATAGTCTCATGCACCTGATCTCGTGGCGGCATCAAGTCACCCTTTGCCTTTTTGTGCAATCCCATGTGTGCCTTAAGCGCCAGAATACGATGTAATGCATCATCTAACCGTTCTTCAGTGATACGCCCATCTAAATATCCTTGCTTCATACTTGCAAAATCTTCGTCCATCTCATTAAAGAATAAGAACATATCGACGCCTGCAGCTATCGCAGCCGGAAGTACGTCACTGCGCTTCATACGACAAGTCAGACCTACCATATGCGACGCATCTGTTAGAATCATACCATTAAATCCAAGTTTTTTGCGTAACAATCCTTCCATCAATTCTGGCGAGAGTGTTGCGGGCATCATTTCATCCTCTGTGATTTCAGGGTTAAAATGGCGCGCATATGCAGGCTGCATAATGTGTCCTGCCATAATTGCCTCAAGCCCATTGTCAATTAATGTCTTGTAAACCATTCCAAATGTTTTATCCCACTCCTCACAGCTCATGTCATTTACACTGTTTGCTACATGTTGATCACGGAAATCTAATCCGTCCCCAGGAAAATGTTTTGCTGCACAACAAAAACCAGGATTTGCATGTGCCCCATCCATATATGCTTTTGCCATTTTAGCCACTCGCTCTGGATCATTACCATAAGTGCGCAACCCAATTACTGGATTTTCCCAGTTGTACATAATATCGCTAACCGGTGCAAAGCTCAAGTTACAACCAATTGCAGCTGCCTCTTTATTTGCCATATACCCCAGCTGATATGCATAATCCACATTTCTGGTCGCACCAATTTTTGTTTGACCTCCAATCATAGTACCATCTGTACAGGCACCATTGCCACCGTTCTCTGTATTGCAGGCAATAATCAATGGAATCTTACTGTTTTCTTGTAAAATACGATTCTGTTCATAAATCTCATCAGCCGTTCCCGGATTATAGCGAATACCACCGATATGGTAATCGTTCACTGTCATTTTTAGATAGTCCTCTGTGCGCGATGAACCCATATTAAAAAACAATTGCCCTATCTTCTCGTCAATATCCATACTGGCAATAGTATCTTCCACCCACTTGCAGTCCTCATCCGTCAAATTAAATGGTTTTGCTTTGATATCTACCATTTTATCACTTCTCCTTTTTCTATTCCTTTCGCTTCCTATCTGCTTCCGAGATTTCTTAAAAATTGATCCTTTTTCTGTTGTTGATATCCGTCGCCATATGTGCCATTCAAGAAATGCACGATTCCTTCCTTGCCAAACTCATCCCAACTTTGCGCCTCACTTCGCACTAGAATCGGATAGTAATACACACCATTTTTCTCTGCTGCATCCAAATCTCCTGGCGCATCACCACACATCAGCACATGGTCTGGCGCATAGCCGCGCTTCATCAACTCACCGATGCAAAATGCCTTACTCCCAGAATCCTGTGCCAGTACAACATCCGTGTATTCCAACAGTCCATAAAAATCCCACTCATCTAATACTGCGCTTAAATTTGCACTGGATACTATTGCAATATCCGCATCACGATACGCCCTTTTTAGCGCTTCCAGCACCCCCGGAAAAGGACGTTTGTCCTCCTCCGGTAATCTATCGATAGACTGATTTACAGCATTACTCCACGCCAGCGCCTTGCGCAGACAGATATTATCTTTTTTATTAATTGCTCGCTCCAACGCAGCGTTAGATAGTTCAGGCGTCTCTTGCACCCACTGTTCCAGAACATCCAATTCTTCAATCTCACAATACTTTTCTCGTATTTCAGCAAGTGCTTTTACAAGCCCCTTAAAGCGATTGACGCCACGTGTCATAGAATATAAATTTATCTCATTCCATCGTGTCAGTATGGTATCACGCCACTCTTCCAATCCCCATTCTGCGACCATACAGGGTCCAAAGCAGCGAATATGCTTAATATCCATTGTATCCATGGCACAACCATCACTGTCCACACAGACCAGAAAATCACTTCTTTTTGTATAAGTCAAAAATTGATTTGCCATCGCCTACCCCCTTTCTCTATCTATTGCATAGCGTATATTAGGTTCGCACGCTCTGTATTCCTAATGTTTTCTCTTTTGGCCAAGCTTTGCAACATTCTCCTCCACCTTCTTTTTATTCAGCGGATAAATAAAAACTAAGAATAATGCAACCAATGAAAAACCAATAATTGGCGCAATACAAGAAAGTTGAAAAATTCTCTCTGTCACCTCTGGGTCAAATGCTGTCACCTGTGTATATCCAATCATAGTGAGCAGCGATCCCGTAAGTCCTGCTGATAATGCCTGTCCAAGCTTTCTTGCAAACGAGTAAACCGAATAGATTGTACCATCCTCGCGAACACCATTCTTCACTTCTGCATCATCAATAACATCTGTTATCATTGCCCAAATAACTGTGTTGAAGAAACCAAGCCCTATATAAGCAAGAGTAAAGAAACCAACATAAACAAACGGATTAGACGGATGCACAATTAAACATATCAAATACACAATTGCCGCTGATGCACAAGAAACTACAGAGAGTTCCTTCTTTCCAAACTTCGCAGACAACTTTACAGCAAACGGTGCACAAATTAAAAGCATTGCTGCGCTTCCTGCAAAGGAAGATACAGACTGTGCAGTCGCATTCCCGTAGTAATTTGGAAATACATAGCCTGACATGCCCTGCATAGTCAACATTGCGAGCAATAACGCAATAGCAGCCGCAATAATACCAAGTAGAGAACGGTTTGTGACAAGGCTCTTGAGCAATCTTCCAATCTTTAATTTCTCATTGTTTGCGGGCACTTCCACACGCTCGCGCACCAAGTTAAAACAAAGCAGATAACAGATAATTGCCATAACAGCAAAAACACCTGCAATAATTGTCATGCGAGGACCGGACAAAACCGTATTTCCATTGACGGTCTCATACGCAAACATTGGTGTACCAACACCAATCACCAGACCTGCGAGCGTCGCGCCAATCGTTCTCCATGTGGAGAGCTCCGCGCGGTCTTTTGGATCTGCAGAGACTGCTGAAGCCATGGAACCATATGGAATATTGATGGAAGTATAGAAAATAGAACCCCACAAAATATATGTCACTACCATCCACAATACTTTAATACCATATGGTAATCCTGCAAATCCTGACTGATAAATCAGAAACGAAGCGATTGCCACAGGTCCACACATACGTTTAATCCACGGCTTAAACTTGCCATCTTTTGTTGGTTTGGAACGGTCAACAATCTGTCCCATTGTAACGTCTGTGACTGCATCCACAAAACGCGCTGCCATCATCAACAACCCTACAACTGCCGCGTCAATTCCCATAACATCCGTATAAAACTTCAACATAAAGCTCGAGGATAAAATAAACGTAAAATCATTACCAAAATCGCCAAACATATATCCCAGTTTGTCCTTCATACCAAACGCGGGTACTGAGACATTTGCACTTTTTGCCATAAAAATCCTCCTCTCGGATTTATCTTTATCTCTTAATTTTTTTAGTATCTCTTATCGTTACCAATTTATTTATTTTTTATCAATCTTGATAAGCTGAACATTTAGACTCTCCAAGAACCCTTCTGGCAACATATTGCCAGCCATATTCACCATTCCTTCTGGCGCCATAGACTTCATCATATCCCACATGCCAACACCTGGGCGCACATCAAAATTCGTTGCAAGTTTAACAGCCTTTGCCACAATCTCCATTGCCTCTGGGCACTCTGCAATTTCTTCCATTTTACACTTGACATTGTACTTGCCCTCTGGGAATTCCATCGGTACCTTAAGATCCAGATCCCCTACCAGTTTAAACCAGTTTGCAACGCCTTCTGCTCTCTCATTCACTTCAGGAAGAACATAGATATCTGGTTCCTTCTCCACCTTTTCTAGTGTCATACTATCCTTGCAATTCCCTGCCAGTGCCAAGATACTATTAAAGCCATCCTTCAGCGCAACCGTGAATACAAACACCTTGTCTGCTGTCATAACTTGTGCAAGTTCTCCGTTGACAAACAAAGAAACAGTCGGTAAATTTGAGTACACACGAATCTCTGTCGTCTCCCCAGCACGCTGCGCATAACGCTTTCCGCAAAGATGCACCATAGGCTCCTGATTCCAGTATGCCTTATAAATATAATAACTATCCTTCTTTGTGCAGCGGTCCATTGTGACTAAACCTTTGTTGTTGCGTCCTGCCACGCCACCCTCATTTCTAGCCGCACAACCAAAATCAAACATGTTCCACACATGGCTTGACCATATCCAAGGACGCTCATCAAGCACCTTTGCCATATGCTCATGGTATAATGCCTGATATTCCTCACTGTAGTCCTTGCACGCTGGACTTGGCCCATGATAAGTTATAATTCCCTCACAGCCATACTCAGAAAGACCAAGACAAATTTCTGGATGTGCTTTGTGGAAGTTGTCAAGCCACGGACCATTGTCTTCCATCTTTCCGCCATACCAACCAAAGTAGTGATTGTAACTTTCCACATCTGTAATATTGTGAACAGGGCTGTCAACCGGCGTCATAGAAACATGTGCAATCGTTGTCAGACGCGTTGGATCCAACTCCTTGCACAGTGTGTTTAGTTCCTTGTGATTCTCCACCAACTGTTCTGAAATACCACCGATTAAAATTTCATTGGAAACGCCCCAGAAACAAATACTGGTATGATTATAATTTTGTAAAATAAGTTCCTTCATCTGCGTGATACAGTTCTGATGTGCTGCTGGGTCAGGATTCATCACACTGATAAATGGAATCTCCGCCCACACAATAAAACCAAGCTCATCACACGCATCGTAAAAATCCTGTGAGTGCTGATAATGTGCAAGTCGAATTGTGTTAGCGCCGAGTTCTTTAATAATTTTTGCATCTTGAAAATGATCTTCTCTTGTCAACGCATTCCCCTTGTAAAGTTGGTCCTGATGACGGCTGACACCGCGCAAAGGAGTTGGAACACCATTTAAGATAAATCCCTTATCTGGGTCACAAGAAAAGCTTCTCACACCTACACGTGCAGAGACTGTATCATATGCTTCGTTTCGTCTTTGAAGCACTGCTGTGACAGTGTACAAATATGGATTGTCGCAATCCCACAGTGTCACATCTGGCACAAAAATCTTTACTGCTGTACTATCGGCCGGGCGAACACAATACCCCACTTCTTTACCGTCCGCGTCACAAATGCTATACTGAACGGTAAAGTTTTCATCTGCATCCACCACCCACGATTCCACTGCAAATTCTGCTCCGCCACACTGGGTAGGAGTCGCTGTCACTTTTAGCCCATCGCTGCCCCAATACATCAATTCAAAATGTGTCTTGGGAACACTAATAAGGTTTAATCCACGATAAAGTCCACCATAAAAAGTAAAATCTGCCGACTGAGGGTATACACTACTCTTATTCTCATTACTACATGCAATCACCAAAAGATTTTCACCATTGTCAACACATGCATCTGTAATATCTGCACGAAATGTAGAATACCCTCCCTCGTGATAACAGATTTCTTTCCCGTTCACATACACAGTTGCTTGCTGTCCTGCCGCCGGAATATCCACAAAAACACGCCCGCCTGCAAGTGGCTGCTTAGGAGTCTGGAATGTATGCGCATACCAATAGCACCCTCGATCATAACTGCCATTTCCATCATGACCATCTACCGCGTTCCATGTATGTGGCAAGTCTACCACCGTCCAGTCGGTCGGAAGTTTATCGGGAAGTCCTGCATTCTCCTTGATAAACCTCCAGTTTTTGTTCAGGTTGATAATTGTTCTCATGTAAAGTCCTCCTTTCAATTAATCCGGCAATTATGATTTCCTTATGCATCTTTCCTATCCAATTAATTTTTTTGATAAGGTCTATTTTCTCTCGGAAAGTATAACCATTT
>BLMC01000104.1 GCA_011959805.1 Lachnospiraceae bacterium
GGTATCATAGGGGGCAAAATACCTTTTGACCCCAACATCATAGGTTATATTTAATGAAGAAAGGGAGGAAAATTTATGCAAAATAAAGGCAAATATTATATAACGACAGCAATTGCGTACACTTCTGGAAAACCGCATATTGGAAATAATTATGAGATTGTGCTTGCGGACAGTATCGCTCGGTACAAGAGAAAAGACGGCTATGAGGTTTTTTTCCAGACTGGAACGGACGAACATGGACAGAAGATTGAGTTAAAGGCGGCGGAGGCTGGGGTAACTCCCAAGGCGTTTGTAGATAATGTAGCAGGTACAATTCAAGGACTTTGCGACATGCTTAATATTGCCTATGACAAATTTATTCGGACCACAGACCCTTGCCATGAGAAGCAGGTACAGAAAATTTTTAAACGTCTGTATAATCAAGGAGATATCTACAAGGGTGCATATGAAGGAATGTATTGTACCCCTTGTGAATCGTTCTGGACAGAATCCCAGCTAAAAGATGGCAAATGTCCTGATTGTGGCAGGGAAGTGAAGCCCGCGAAAGAAGAAGCGTACTTTTTTAAGATGAGTAAGTATGCAAATAGGCTAATTGACCATATTAATCAACATCCAGAGTTTATTCAACCAGTTTCTCGTAAAAATGAGATGATGAACAATTTTTTGCTCCCCGGTTTACAGGATTTATGTGTATCGCGCACTTCGTTTAAGTGGGGGATTCCTGTAGATTTCGACGAGCGCCATGTTGTCTATGTGTGGTTGGATGCCCTCACAAACTATATTACAGGTATTGGTTACGATGCAGATGGGAATAGTACAGAACAGTATCAAAAATTATGGCCGGCAGATTTGCATCTAATAGGAAAGGATATTATTCGTTTCCATACCATTTACTGGCCGATTTTTTTGATGGCACTTGGAGAGGAATTGCCGCGTCAGGTGTTTGGACATCCATGGCTTTTGCAAAACAATGACAAGATGAGTAAGTCCAAGGGTAATATTATGTACGCGGACGACCTTGTGGAGTTGTTTGGTGTGGATGCAGTTCGGTATTTTGTGTTGCATGAGATGCCGTTTGAAAATGATGGTTCTATCACGTGGGATTTAATGGTTGAGCGATTGAATTCTGACCTTGCCAATACACTTGGAAATCTTGTAAATAGAACAATTTCTATGAGTAACAAGTATTTTGGTGGTGTGGTGGAAAATAAAGGTGTTGTTGATGTGATGGACGAGGATTTGAAATCGGTTGCTACTGGGGCATATGATAAAGTTGCAACAAAGATGGCAGAGCTTCGCGTTGCGGATGCACTGACTGAGATTTTTAACTTATTTAAACGCTGCAATAAGTATATTGATGAGACAGAACCATGGGTGCTTGCAAAAGATGAGGCAAAGAAGGACAGGCTTGCAACAGTATTATACAACCTTGTGGAAGGCATTTCAATTGGCGCAGGGTTGCTTGAACCATTTATGCCAGAGACGGCACAGCGGATTACGAAACAGTTAAATAGCGAAATCCGTGATTTTGTGTCTACAAAGACATTCGGTGTGTATCCGTCAGGGGCTAAAGTGACAGAGACACCAGAAATTTTATTTGCACGTCTTGATCAAAAGGAAATCAATGAAAAAGTGGCAGCACTTGCAGAGAAGGTTGATGTGGCACAGACAGTAGAAAATGACACAAGTGTCATAGATGGTATTGATATAGAACCAAAGGAAGAAATAACTTACGACGATTTTATCAAGATGCAGTTTCAGGTGGGAGAGATTCTTTCCTGTGAGGCAGTGCCAAAGTCAAAGAAGCTTTTGTGCAGCCAAGTGAAAATTGGGTCGCAGGTAAAACAGATTGTGTCTGGTATCAAAGCATTTTATAGTCCTGAAGAAATGGTCGGCAAGAAAGTGATGGTGCTTGTAAATCTGAAGCCCGCAAAACTTGCAGGAGTATTGTCAGAAGGAATGATTTTATGTGCTGAGGATGCAGATGGAAATCTCGCACTAATGACACCGGAGAAGACAATGCCATCAGGGGCAGAGATTATGTAAATATATAAAAGGTGGTATGGACAGTAATAGAAAAATACTGTGAAATGCAGTAGGGAGATAGATATGGGAAATAATATAGAGGCAATTATATTTGACTTGGATGGAACCATGTGGAATGCGCTCGACGGCATTCATAAAACTTGGAATCAGGTAGTGGCAAAACATTCCGAATACAGAAAAGAGCCAATTACATTTGAGGAGCTGCAGGGTTGTCTGGGGCTGCCGATGACAGAGATTGCGGCGAGATTGTTTCCGGGTACAACGACAGAACAACAACAGGTGTTGATGGACGAGTGCTGTGCGAAGGAGAATGCCTATCTTGCAGAATATGGCGGTATTTTGTATCCCAAGCTTGAAGATACTTTAATGGAATTAAAGAAGAAATACAAACTCTTTGTGGTGAGCAACTGCCAGCCAGGATACATTGAAAGTTTTATCAAAGCGCATAAACTTGAAAAGTGCTTTGATGATATTGAGTGCTGGGGAAACAACCTACTGCCAAAAGGTGAAAATAACAAGCTTATTATGAAACGCAATAACGTAACGAGAGCAGTGTATGTAGGCGATACAGCCGGCGATGAAGAATCTGCACAGGTTGCAGGAATTCCATTTATCTTTGCAAAATATGGATTTGGTAAGGCAAAAGCGCCGGATTATATCTTGGAGGAGTTCTCAAATCTTCCAGCGCTTATGGAGCAGATTTGTTGACGGTAATCTAATCGTACAGAAAGTGAAAAGTGCAATAAAAATTAGGAGAAAATATGATACAAAAGGCCACAAAAGAGGATGCAAAGACCATAGCGAAATTAGCAGTTTTAATGTGGGAAGACCATTCTGTTGCGGATTTGGCAAGTGAATTTTCTAAGATTCTCTCCCAAAATGATGCCCTGATACTACTAAAATATGAAAATGATATTCCAGTTGGTTTTGCACAGTGCCAATTGCGATATGACTATGTGGAAGGAACAAAGACAAGCCCCGTTGGCTATTTAGAAGGAATTTTTATATTGGAAAAGCATCGCAACAAGGGATATGCCAAGGCATTATTGAATGTTTGTGAGATGTGGGCAAAAGAAAAAGGATGTATAGAATTTGCCAGCGATTGTGAGATTGATAATGTTGGTAGTTTTGGATTCCATCATGCGATGGATTTCATCGAGGCAAATCGAATTATTTGTTTTACAAAAGAACTTTAAAAGAAATTTTATTAGAGCCAATCGCATTATCAGGTGCAGATAAAATAGGGAAGTTTAAAAATATAGGAGGATAACAGGAATGTGTACACGGATAGGGATTTTAGGGTATGGCAATCTTGGACGCGGCGTTGAGTGCGCAGTGCAGCAAAATGATGATATGGAGTTAGTGGCGGTATTCACGCGCAGGAAACCGGATGAGGTTTCCATTTTGACGGATACTGCGAAGGTTTGTAATGTAACAGAAATGGAAGCGTGGAAGGATAAGATTGATGTGATGATTATCTGCGGTGGCAGTGCGACAGACCTTCCGACACAGACACCAGAGTGTGTAAAGTATTTTCATGTGATTGACAGCTTTGATACTCATGCGCGCATTCCAGAGCATTTTGAAAAGGTGGATGCCGTTGCAAAAGAGACAAAGCATATTGGCATTATCTCTGTGGGTTGGGACCCTGGTATGTTCTCGCTAAATCGTTTGTATGCAAACGCAATTCTGCCAGAAGGCAAAGACTATACATTTTGGGGAAAAGGTGTTAGTCAAGGACATTCTGATGCGATTCGCCGTATTGAAGGGGTAAAGAATGCGAAACAGTATACAATTCCAGTGGAATCCTCGTTAGAAGCAGCGCGTTCTGGCGATAATCCAGAATTGACAACACGGCAGAAACACACGCGAGAGTGCTTTGTCGTGTTGGAGGAAGGGGCTGACGCAGAAAGAGTTGCACAGGAAATTAAGACAATGCCAAACTATTTTGCAGACTATGATACAACGGTTCATTTTATCAGTGAGGAGGAACTGCAGGCAAATCACAGCGGGATTCCGCATGGTGGGTTTGTGTTGCGAAGTGGTGTGACTGGCTGGGAGAAAGAACACAAGCATTTGATTGAGTATCGTCTTAAATTAGATTCCAATCCAGAATTTACAGCGAGTGTGCTAGTTGCATATGCAAGAGCAGCATACCGTCTATCAAAGGAAGGCCAAAGTGGGTGCAAGACCGTTTTTGATATTGCACCAGCATACTTGAGTGCAAAGAGTGCGCAAGAGTTAAGGGCTTATATGTTATAGGAGGCATAAAAGCCAGTCATAGATTTATTCTAGTGACTGGCTTTTATTTTTTTACTTATTATTTTACAATCTTTTTTTGTATGTCAAATTTTTGTGAGATGCTTCCGCCGTAATTAGGGCTGTTTCCGATGATGGTCACACTGCCTTTATTTTTTCCGGCAGTAATGTTGGCTCCATAACTTAGTGTATAATCGTCCTTTTTAAGCAAGATTAATCCAGTTTGTAGTATCTGGCTGTTATCAGTCAGCTTCTCGTTTTTGACTTTTTTGAGTGCCTCGGTATGCTCGGAATCTGCAAAATATACTTGTACTGCAGGTTTGATTTGTTGTCCTGTATAAGTTGCTTCGTCCACTACAATATAGACATTATTTTTGGTGATCTTTGTCTGATAAATTGGCAGTGGTACTTCTATTTCCTGAATGTTATAATTACTGTCAGGTATGCTTGTAATGATTGCAACTGGCTGGTCATTGTTAGTTGCGATTCCTTTTTCAAGTTTTTCAATATAAGCTTTGTAAGAAACCTGGTCATTATGACGATAGGCAAGGGTATAGTCCACTCCTTTTTTCAATGTACTATTTCCGACCTTTATTTTTACAGAAGGAGTATATTGATAACTATCTGCTTTTCTTTCGTTATATGCGACTGGTGTAATTGTTATATTTTTAGCTGTCAGAGTTGCTTTTGTGATTGTAAAGGGAATTTCTTTGTTGCCTGTGAAATTGCCTTTTCCCTTGATGACCATTATTGGAGACTTGGTATCATTTTGGGTAGTGACAGCTTTGTTATCCTTATAGCTAACAGTATAATCCTTTCCATATTGGAGCGGTGTGCCATAATAGGTTAAACAAATTTGCTCTGCTGGTTTTGCGCCAGCTTTCTCATAAGGGGCAGTAATATCATATACACTATTATTTTCGCTAGCATCTAAGACTGAAGTAATATTAGCTGCTGTAATTTTAAATGTCTTACTGAAAGAGCCACTGTAGATAGAACCTTCTGCTGCGGTAAAGGTAATGGTTGCGGTTCCTTTGCTAATATTTTTCTTATAGTTGATAGTGTAATCACTGCGGTAGTTTAGTGGAATTTTGTCTTCTTGGCTTTTATACGTCAGTTTAATTTCCTTCATGTCTTGTGTTAGAGGGTTTCCAGTATATACTTTGTCTGCGATGCCTTCAACTGTTACAGTATTGGCTTTGAAGGCTTCTCCTGTAATACGAAACGTTGTGGTTTTTTCGCCGATATATTCGCCTTTTCCAATGATTGTCATAGACGCAGTTCCAACTTTATTATTGTCTGTATAGTCCACATCAAAATCTTTTTTATAGATTAATGAATTTCCGTTGCAAGTGACAAGAAAAACGTCTTTTGCAGAAACTTCTTGACTACTGATATTGCCATTTTTATCTACCCTATAATAAGTATTTCCTTCTTTATAACCAGCGTGCAAGACCACTTCTTTTTCTGTATTTGCATTTGAGAATTTTATGCTTTTTAAATTGGCGCCGAGTGTGATCTTAGCATTTTTTAGCAGTTTGGACTTATCAGAGACATAAATATTTTTTTCAATCGTGCCTTCATAATTTCCCTTGCCGCTGATGATTAATTGGAATGTTCCATAATATCCAGCAGGAATCTGTATATCAGACAGGTTTTGTACAGGTTTGCCATTTTTATCAAACGCCTTGACAGGTTTTATAGAAAGTGCAAAGTCTGTATCCTTTTTCAATGCTTTTCCATACTTTAGGGAACCAAATGGATTTATTGCCCTTGAAGGGTTTGTAACAAGCTGGTCTGTATATTTTAGGGTTACCCCTTTTGCTGGATTTTTGTTCTCATCTGCAATGTTAGCTTTCTGTATTGTAAAGTTTGCACATAGCTCTTGGCTTTGATAATTGCCTTTTCCTGTAATGCGTATAGAAGGAAGTTCAGCCTTATAGTTTGAGTCTATGCCGTTACCAATTTTGCTGCCAACGTTTATGTTGTTTTCATACTTTAAACTATAATCCTTGTTCAATTTTAGTAAAGTATCGCCATCATATACACTTACAGAAGGCTTGCAAGCTTTTCCAGTATAATACATATCGGAAATTTCCTGTATACGGAAATCGCTTTTGTTGATTATAATAGACCACTTAGCATACAGAGTAAGGTCGGATTGTACGATATCTGTCCCAAAATTCCAAGCAGTCTTACATTCGGGCTCACGATACCAACCCTCAAATTGATATCCCTGGGCAGATGGAGACATGGGCTCCTTAACAGCAGTACCAGAGGGGATATTGATATATGCCTGAGGTGCTGTTCCATGCCCTTGCGTATCAAAAGTAACAGTATAGCCTGTAAATTCTTTTACAACTTCAAGAGTCCCATTGCGATAGGTAATGTTGGCATTATAGTTTGAATCTGCTCTTGCACCGCCAGGGATTATACTGTATGTACCAATTTCTACGGGGTCTGATACATTACATGTAAAGGTTGGCGGTACCATCAGTTGGTCATTATCAACTAGCCCTTCTATTTGATAGTCATATCCATTTGGAGCAGGACGACGAGAACCTGCAAGAAGCGTTCGGTCTAGCGCAGTAATTATCAGTTTTGCGGGTTGTATGGTAAAGTTTTTGTTTACAAATCCCTGATAATTGTTAATGCCTGTTATGGTAACTGTAGCAGTGCCAGCATTTCGATTGTCCTTATAGTTTATGGTATAGTCGCTATTCAATAAAAGTAGCTTGTTTTCATATGTTACAGTCACATCTGGTTCTTGCTGCTTTCCGTTATAGAAGAACGTTTCATTGCTGAGTGTAATGACTGCTTTGGAAATAGATATTTTGTCACCGTCAGGTTCTTGCGTCCCATTTTCCCATTTTGCATAGAGTGTGATATTACCAGAGCTGCCTTTTTCGATTTGCGTGATTGGCAGGGTAAATGCGGCGTCACGATACCAGCCAGCAAAGGTGTAGCCTTCCTTTGTAGGCGCCTGTAAAATAATTGTATCTGTTGCAGCAGTATATGTTGCAGGATTGTTGCCATGATTGGTGCCACCATCTAGTTCATAAGTAATTGTGTAGGTATCGGATGGGGAAGGATCAGTTGATGTACCACTGCAGTAAGCATCAAGATCAGCTTTGATAGCGCTTGCACTTCTGTATCCATTTGTAATATGTTGCAATTTGTTGTTCGCATCGACATAACAGATCATTGGCGGTGCGATATCTTCATGGTTTGCGGCATCATTATAAGCACGCATAGCGTGGAGATTACCCAATAAATTATCCCATATAAAAGTGATAGAATCATTTCCGTATTGATTCTTAAAATTTGTTACACTTTCTTTTGAACTTTGTATATAGTCAATGGCAAAAATATCGACACCTGGCAGTCCTTGCTGTGCAATTCCACGGATTGTATTGATGCTATTACCACAGTTGACACTAAAGAAAATAAGTATTTTAGGCTTGTTTTCCACAGTAGTGTATACATACTCGCCGTCAATCGTTATTAATTCACATTCGGGATTATCAACATTTAATTTATCAGTGGCGCCTGATGAGGACCACTTGGCGTACAGGGTAATATCGCTGGCAGTACCACGTTCAATCTGTGTGACTTTTTGTGTGAAGGCGGCATCTAAATACCATCCTGCAAATGTTGCACCGTCTTTTGTTGGGTCTTTCAAAATAATAGTGTCCGAATTTTCTTTGAATGTGGTTGGATTATCGCTATGGTTGGTGCCACCGTTTAACGCATAGGTAATCTTATATTGTTTTACTGGCGCGGCGCTACAATAATTTTTTAGATTTACTTCAATCTGGCTTGCATTTTGAACGCCTTGTGTGACATGCTGGAGCATATTGTTGGTATCAATATAAAAAAGTACAGGAAGTGCGACATTGTACTGATTACCGTTTGTAAGTCCTGCTGCCTGCAGATAGTAAAATAAACTTGTATTATTTACACCGTATGTACCATAGGAAAAAGTAATCGCATCACTGCCATAAGTATTTTTAAAGTTGATTACGTCATCTTTGCTACGCCCATCAATATCAGCAGCTAGAATATCCAATCCAGTAAATTCATGGTCAGCAATTGCCCGGATTGTACTTTGGCTGTTTGGGCAAGTAGTTCGGAAGAATATCAAAAGTTTAGGTTTTCCATCTGCGTCAGAGCGGACTGTTTTGTCATCAATTGTAGTGAATGTAGCACTGGGATTTTCTTTATTTAATCCTGTAGGAAGTGTACTTTCATCTACATACGAAGTTTCTGCCATAGGATACTGTGTATGGAAAGCGGAAGTATTATATTCTTCATCTCTCGTATGGTCTTCAAAGTCTTTTTCGTTTAACAGGAAATATTTGTGATGGGTTTGTTGATCCTGTCCGTCCCAGGTACAGTCAATATTGTAATATTTTCCTGATGTTCTGGCGTTATTTCCTATTTTGACAATGTTCCATGCATGTGGCCCACCATTTCCAATCCCTGTAATGATTCTGACAGGAAGTCCGGCTTCCTTGCACATGCGATAGAAGGCAACTGCATAACCTTGGCAGACTGCCTTTCCTGTGCATAAGGCACCATAAGCAGTAAATTTTATCTTGTGTGCATCATTTTCAAGATTTTCGTAGTCATAGTCTGTATTATCACAGATATAATCGTGGATTGCTTTGACTTTTTGGTAATCGGTTTTGCCAGAAAGTGCAAGACTGTCCAAGGCTTCGTTTACCTTTGTGGTTAATTCTTTCTCTTGCGCGAGTGTTGTATAATAAGAAATTGTGTAAGTTACTGTGTAAGTGGACGAAGTGCTACTCATGGACATTTTAGAACCACCATATTGCCATTTTAACGCATCGCCTTCTTGACCAGTACATTCTTCTGTGTGGGCAACAGCGGAATAAAGCAGTGTTTTAGGAAATCCGTCGTCTCCTTTATTTTCCTCGGAAACACTTAAAGGAACCTGTATAGAGACTGTCGATTCTCGTTTTACCATTTGATTTTTCAGATAATCAACTGCTGCATCAAAGGTTTGGAAGGATTGTGCAGTATTCTTTGCACTGTTTTGACTCTTGATTTGTAGGGAATTTAGTTGTTGGGCGAGTTCATCAGGGTCTATAATTCCTTCATAGAGCGGGTTGACTACTACTTCATACTGCCATTCTAATAAATCTGAACTTTGCAGTTCTTCCGTAGTGATTTCTGTTGTTTCTTCTTCTGTGGTGATTTCTGTTGTAGATTCTGTTATTTCTTCTGTTATGGTTTCTGTAGTTTCTGAATTTAGTTCTTCTGTAAGTATTTCACTTTCTTGTTCTGATTCAGAAGGTTTTTCCTCTGTCTGTTGCTCTGAAGAATTACTTTCTGTTTGTTGTGTAGTGGTTTCTTCTTCTGATTGACTTTCAGACATAGATTCTGACGAATCTGTTTGTGTATCTGTCTGTAACTTATCAGAAGTTTCTTCGGATTCTGTTGTAGTCTCCTCTGGTGACGGTGTACTTTCGATTTCCGACTCATTGGAATCTGTCTCTGACGGTTGCGTCTTTTCAAATGTCTGTTCAAAAGTGGATTGTTCCGCTTGGACAGATTCCTCCGTCGCCAAAACTGCTGGCATTTCCAATCCAGTGATTGCCAGAGTCACTGATAATAAAAGGCTCAACAGTCTTCTTTGCATTTTTCCTTTCATAGTTTCATTCCTCCATTCTGTTTTTTGGCAAAATGCGGTTGGTGTGGACACAAAAAGCCAAACATATATCAAACATATATTCTTATATTTGGCTTTGCGTAGATTGCCCACAATTATATATTGACATGCGAGTCACCACTGTCGACATAGAGCGAATTCGCATGCAATAGAGTATAATCAAACTATAATTTAGTGTTGCAAATATTTCAACTAAAGATTATTAAATTTTATTAAATGTATAATATGTTACAATTTTTAATAATTAAATTGGTAAAAATTACTTATATTTTGAATAAACATATTGGAAACCGAACAAAGATTTTCTGAAAATTAGAATTGAATATTATTTCTATTAAGACATAAAGAAGAATATAAACAAATATTTGAAATTAATTTTATATATAAAACAGGAATAAGTAGCACGTCCAGATTAAAACAGATATGCAAAGAGAAAGATAGCTTCTTTATAACATATACAATATTAATATATACAATCATGTTTCTTTTTTCAACAAAATATGCTATTATTTGCTAGTAAAATAGAACGGGAGGAAATTATGATGATAGGAATCCAAAGAGGTATGGACATGAGACTTTAGCAAGTCTATATCATTAATTTTGTGATAAGTGCTGTTACTGGGATTGTGATATATATGTTTGGACATTGTATGGTATTTCTAATAGTATTTATGCTATTGTGTCATGAAGAAAGGATATTAAATTTCACATAAGAAAAACGAAAAACATAACGTTTTTCATTTTATTTGAGTTGCCAGAGGTGGCATAAACTATTCATTATTACAAAAAATATTTGAGTTGATTGACGAAAAAAATAGATTTCGTTGCCTGAGATAGTCCATCTGCTCATAAGGTTTAACAACATACTTAAGATTAGCAGGTTTTATAGCCATAATTTCCTAGCTGTGAAGAAAATGATATAAATCAGAAATAGAGTGGGAATACTCACATAGTCTGTGCTAT
>BLMC01000105.1 GCA_011959805.1 Lachnospiraceae bacterium
GGCAGATGGGAGTTAGTGTGAAATTAAAATTTCACACATCCTGATTAGTATGCCCACCAAAGCGGGCAGATGAGAGTTAATGTATTAAAACCGATTGCTGTTAGGGTGTTAGAGTATCTTTTGGTGGGATTGACGAATGATTCTATATAAGTGTAGCATCAATTTTGGGGGTTGTTAATTGGAATTGGATTGTGATTTTTAGATAGAGAGTGGACAGTAGCGCAAGAATAATTTGGCAAGAATGACTGTACTTTTTTTCGTTTTATGTTAGAATATTAATATACCACAAAGATATAAGGGAGGAACTTTTATGCAGGACAATCTTAGACTTTCAAGGGATGAGATTCTTATATGCTATAAGGATGATGTGGCGCGTTTGATGCGGTATTTGTCATGGTTGCAGGACAAAAGTGGGACGATTGCGACTGAAATTTATAATGGGCAGGGGATTGACAAAAGTTCTATGACAGTTCCAGTGTACGATGCAACATTACTTTGCTTTGTCAAAGAAGTCAAACAGACAGATTTTTTAAACAGAAATTATGTGTATACGTACTCGAGATATCGGATCAAAACTGCGGCAGATGAACTTCGGATTATTAATGCCTGTTCCTTACAAGAGATTACGGTTTTGGGGGATATTTTATCAAAGTATGTTCTGCGTGGGGATATAAAAGGGGCTGTCTGGGCAGAGGGTGTTCAGAATGGAGTTTATCTTGCACTCCTGTTAAAATTAAAAGAATTGATGGAGATTCGGCAGCCGCTAGAGTATTAGGCGATGGGAGTGCATGCATGGGAGAGAAATCATTACAGAAAAGAAAGTACATTTTGGAGAAGGCAAGAGGAGTGTTTTGTCGGAAGGGTTACAGAGCTGTTACAATGAAAGAGATTGTGGAAGCTTGCGGTATTAGCCGAGGAGGGCTTTATCTGCATTTCACAAATACAAAGGATCTCTTTGAGGCAGTGCTTGCGGAGGAACACACAGATGCCGATACAGCAATTCGGATTGCAAAAACACAAGATATTTCTCCGGGTGAAATGCTGCTGCTTTATCTCAATGCGCAGAAAAAGGTAATTCTAAAGAAGAAGGATAATCTTTCGACAGCGATGTACGAATATTTGTTCGATAATAAGATTCGTGGGAAAAATAATCCTGTGCGAAAACAATTTGAGGCGTCTGTGGCGATTTTGGATTCTCTGATAACGGAAGGTGTTGCGCAAGAGTGGATGGTCTGTGACGATACGACAGGAGCGGCACGTAATATTATGTACACATTGGAAGGACTAAAAATATCTTCTCGTACAATTGGTATTTCGGCGGATGTGGTGGATAAAGAAATTGCTTATATTATGGGCACTCTGGGTATGATTGTGAAATAATAAGAAAGAGTTTCATAATAATGTTTTCCATATGTTTGTATGTAAACAAGATTAATAGATAAAATTTAGGAGGAACGATGACACAGGAGACACTAGATGAAGTACGAGAGCGGTTTTTACAGGATCGTTTTGCGACAGTAAACGGCGCGGTGATCGAGGCGGTGGATGAAGGATATGCCAGATGCTCTATGGAATTAAAGGATACACACCGCAATGCGTTAGGAGCTGTAATGGGCGGCGCAATTTTTACCTTGGCAGACTTTGCTTTTGCGGTGGCTTCTAACTGGAATAAAAATTCTAAGGTATCACTCACAGCATCAATTAGCTTTCTTGGAAGGGCGAAGGGGAATAAACTGATTGCGGAGGCTTCCAAAATAAGAGAAGGCAGGAAAACTTGTTATTATGAAATTGTTGTCCGTGATGAGCTTGGCAGTCAGGTGGCACATATGACTTCTAATGGTTTTGCAATCGAGGTATAATTAGGATAAATTTGAGTTTAGGATGAATTGGAATGCATATATTGGTAAAAATGAATTTGTAAAAGAATTTTTGCTACTAAATAAAAAGGAGGATTTTATATGAAAGATGTAGCGATTAATAATAGAAAAGTAGCGATTGTTGGGTGTGGATTTGTAGGTTCTGCAACAGCATTTTGCCTGATGCAGAGTGGATTATTCTCGGAGATGGTACTAATCGATGCAGATCATGACAGGGCAGAGGGAGAAGCGCTTGACATTGCACATGGTATTCCATTTATTGGCCATGTAGATATTTATGCAGGTAATTATGATGATATTGTGGATGCTGCGATTGTGATTATTACAGCGGGGGCAAATCAGAAACCAGATGAGACAAGACTTGATTTGGTACACAAGAATGTAGCTATCTTTAAAAGCATTATACCTGAGATTGCAGGTAGAAACTATCAAGGGATTGTGTTAGTAGTATCTAATCCAGTAGATATTCTTACTTATGTAGCATACAAACTAAGCGGAATGCCAGAAGAAAGAGTGATTGGTTCAGGAACCGTTCTTGATACAGCCAGACTAAAATATAAGCTCGGAGAGCATTTGGATGTGGACAGTAAAAGTGTTCATGCGTTTATTATTGGAGAGCACGGAGACAGCGAGATTGCTGCGTGGAGCAGTGCAAATGTATCTGGAGTGCCACTAAATGATTTCTGTGAATTAAGAGGACATTTCCAGCATGAGGAATCTATGGAGCGTATTGCAGAAGAAGTGAAAAATTGTGCTTATGAGATTATTTCTAAGAAGAGAGCAACTTATTATGGGATTGCAATGTCGGTAAAAAGAATTTGTGAGGCAATTGTTCGTAATGAACGTTCTATTCTTCCAATATCGCGTATGATACATGACGAGTATGGTATTGAGGGAATGGTGCTTAGTATGCCAGCTGTACTGGGCGAAGATGGTGTGCAGACTAGAGTGTCAATCGCGCTAAATGAGGAAGAACAGATAAAGCTGAAACAGTCTGCGGACACACTTGCGGCAGTTATTAAAGAATTAGATTTGAATTAACAAAGAAGCCAGTTAGTATCTTAATTTAGAAAAAGGTACTAACTGGTTTTTTATGTACACGGGCACCCAAGTGAAAATTTGTCAGCAGAAGCTGACAGGTGCCCGGCGGCGCGCGAGTAGGAAGAAGATAAACCTTTCCTACTTGATTATGTACGGCGATATAGAGGAAAATGCCATTATATAATGTATTAGTAGTGTGGTAAGTAAAAGAAGTCAAATATGATTCAAGAAAAAATTTCCAGATAATATTGACAACTAATATTTATTAGTTTATACTAACAAAAGTAAGTGATAATAACAATGAAAGGGGATGCACACAATGCCGCTTAGTATGGCAAGTATTGGGGATATTTTGGAAATCAAGAAGGTTGGTGGAAAAGAGAAGACACAACAGTTTTTGGAAAAGCTAGGGTTTGTAGCAGGAGAAGTGATTACAGTAATATCAGGCAATAATGGAAGCATGATTGTTAACGTAAAGGATTCGCGCATTGCTATTGGAATGGATATGGCAAATAAAATTGTTGTAAAATAGTTTTTGTGGAACATATATTGATTAAGTTTGTGCACGTATGACAGAAAATTTGTTACAAAAGCAAGTGCAAGAGAATTTCAAGAGGTTATTAAATGAAAAAAGGAGGAAAGTTTAAATGAAAACACTCAAGGAAATGCAATGTGGGCAGACTGTTATAGTAGCTCGACTAAATGGCGAAGGTCTTGTTAAAAGGCGAATTATGGATATGGGTATTACAAAAGGCGTAGAGATTTTTGTGCGCAAAGTGGCACCGCTAGGAGATCCGGTGGAAGTTACTGTTAGAGGATATGAACTATCGTTAAGAAAAGCAGATGCGGAGATGATTATTGTAGAATAATTTTTTTGTTTGAAGGTTAGCAATAACTAATAAAAATAAGTTACATAAAATAAAAAATAGCAAAAACAAACATCTTGCTATAAAACTATATAAAGAAAAGAGGGAATATATGTCAATTAAAATAGCACTTGCAGGGAATCCAAACTGTGGAAAAACAACATTATTTAATGCGTTGACTGGTGCCAATCAGTTTGTTGGCAATTGGCCCGGTGTGACTATCGAGAAGAAAGAGGGAAAATGGAAGAAAAACAAGGAAGTAATAATTATGGATCTTCCTGGAATATATTCACTTTCACCGTATACTTTGGAAGAAGTTGTTACTAGGAATTATTTGGTCAGTGAACGGCCAGATGTGATTTTAAATATTGTGGATGGCACAAATATTGAACGGAATTTGTATCTGTCCACACAGTTGGTAGAGCTTGGAATTCCAATTGTTATGGCGGTTAATATGGCAGATATTTTAGCGAAAAATGGTGATATAATACATACAGATAGACTATCAAAGAAGTTTGGCTGTGCGGTTGTGGAAATATCTGCTTTAAAAGGAATCGGTATCAGTGTGGCAATAGAAAAAGCAATTACGATTGCAGAAGAAAAGACACAGATTAAAAAAGATATATTTGACCAACGTGTAGAGAAAGCAATCCATCTTGTAGAAGCAAAATTTGATTATTATATTCCAGAAGAACAGAGAAGATTTTTTGCGATTAAACTTCTTGAGAAAGATGAAAAGATAGTTGATTTTATGGATTGTGTGCCGGATGTAACAAATGAGATACAATCGTTAGAAGAAATTTTTGATGATGATATAGAGAGTATTATTACAAATGAGCGATATATCTATATTTCGAGTATAATCGCAGATTGTATCACAAAAAAGAGTCAAAATAAATTGACGACATCCGATAAAATTGATAGGATTGTCACAAATAGATGGCTTGCACTTCCAATTTTTGCGGCGGTGATGTTTCTTGTATATTATATATCTGTCACAACAGTCGGCACATTTGTGACAGATTGGACAAATGATATTTTATTTGGTGCGTTAATCCCTTCGACAGTTGAGAATGGGCTTATGGCAATTGGTTGTGCAAACTGGATGCAGATGCTAATATTGGATGGAATTATTGCGGGTGTGGGCGCTGTCCTTGGATTTGTGCCGCAGATGTTGGTACTGTTTTTATTTCTTGCATTTTTGGAAGCATGTGGATATATGGCGCGCGTGGCATTTATTATGGATAGGATTTTTCGCAAATTTGGTCTGTCTGGAAAGTCTTTTATTCCAATGCTAATTGGTTCCGGCTGTGGAGTTCCGGGTATTATGGCTTCAAGAACAATTGAGAGTGACAGAGACCGAAAAATGACAATTATGACTACGACTTTTGTTCCATGTGGGGCAAAACTTCCGATTATCGCAATGATTGCGGGTGCATTTTTTGAAAATGCAGGTTGGGTATCGTGGAGTGCTTATTTTGTGGGTATTGCAGCAATTATTTGCTCGGGAATAATATTGAAAAAAACGAGAGTATTTGCAGGAGATTTAGCGCCATTTGTGATGGAGCTTCCAACATATCACATGCCAACAGTAGAAAATGTGCTTAGAAGTATGTGGGAACGCGGCTGGTCTTTTATAAAGAAAGCGGGAACAATTATTTTATTGTCTACAGTTGTGCTGTGGTTTTTGATGTCCTTTGGCTGGACAAAGGAAGGCTTTGGCATGATTGAAGATTTGAACGAAAGTATTCTTGCGCGTATTGGAAGTGGTATTGCATGGATTTTTGTACCACTTGGATGGAATCAAGGAGGGGACGGTTGGAAAATGGCGGTTGCAGTAGTGACTGGTTTGATTGCCAAGGAAAATGTTGTTGCTACATTTGGTATGTTGTTTGGTTTTGCGGAAGTTTCGGAGATTGGTGTCGAGATATGGGGAACCTTGTCAAAAAGCATGACACCGATTGCTGGGTATGGTTTTTTGGTATTTAATCTATTATGTGCACCATGCTTTGCAGCTATGGGTGCTATCAGAAGAGAAATGAACAATGCAAAGTGGTTTTGGTTTGCAATTGGATATCAGTGTATTCTTGCCTATGTTGTTTCTATGTGTATTTATCAGATTGGCACACTAATTACAATGGGGATATTTGGTATGGGAACTGCAATTGCGTTTCTGTTAATGCTTGGATTTTTATACTTGCTTGTAAGGCCATATAGAAAGAACACAATATTACAATTTTCTAAAAGAAAACATCTGTCGAACCCATTTTGATAAAAATGAGAGAAAAAGGGGGATATTATCATGGGAACATTAATTACAGGGGGAATTTTGCTAGTGACGGTGGGTCTAGCTCTGCGCAGTGTGAACCGTAATAGAAAGAGTGGAAAATCGCTGCAGTGTGGAGGTGACTGCAGCGAGTGTAAAAAATGTCATTGATAATTCATCTGTCTGTAAAAATAAAAGGACATTGCAGTTGCGATAATCCAACCAATTGGCCATGCGCACCAGATACCAATAACGCCAAACCAGCTGGAGAAAACAAATGCGAGTACAACACGGAGAATTAAATCTGTAAAGGTTGCAGCCATAAAGGGTTTCATGGCGCCAGCTCCACGCAGTACACCGTCTGCGACGAGCTTTGCTGATACGACAAAATAAAAGGGAGATAGAATCCAAAGAAACTGTCTTCCGGTTAGAAGAGCCTCCGCAGAGGTAGCATTCATAAACAGTAAAAGTAAATATTTTCCAAAGCAGGTGTATAGGATTACAATAGGAATACAGATACACCAGACCAGTTTTAACCCAGCATGTAGACCATTTTTTACTCTGGAAGAAAGACCGGCGCCAATATTTTGTGCTGTGAAATTAGAAACGCCGTTTCCAAGTGTGGTGAAGGAAGTAATCACAAGATTATTGAGTTTGACAGCAGCAGAGTACCCCGCGGTGACACTGATGCCAAAACGATTGATGACACTTTGAATAAAAATATTTCCAACAGAGATAAAAGACTGTTGTAGGATACTTGGTATAGCAATTACAGCGAGTTTTTTTAACAGTGTTGATGAGAACAACACTGTTTTTTTGTCTGTTTTGATCTGGGATAAGCGTTTGAGTATCAAAACAAGCGACAAAATACAACTGATACCTTGACACAAAAAGGTTGCCCATCCAACACCTTCGATTCCCATATGAAAGCACTTTACAAATAGAATATCAACTGCAATATTTGATATTGACGAAAACGCAAGAAAATAAAATGGTGTTTTGGAATCTCCAAGTGCGGAGAATATTCCAGTAGCAATATTGTAGAAAAAAAGGAATGGAAGACCAAGTATGTAAATATCCATATAAAGGGCGGAATCTGATAGGATTTCGGGTTGTGTTCGCATTTGTGCCAACAAGAGATCGCAGAACAAAAATCCAAGAAGCATCAATATGGCACATAGGACTGCGCTTGAGATTAAGGTAGTGTAGACAGCAGTTTTCATCTTTGCGTAATCTTTGGCGCCAAAAAATTGTGAGACAATTACAGAGCAACCAATATTGCAACCAAAGGCAAATGCGATAAAGACGAGCGTGACATTGTAGCTGTTGCCAATTGCTGCTAGCGCGTTTTCACTGATAAACTTACCGGCGACAAGACTGTCTGCGATATTGTAGAGTTGTTGGAAGATAATACTGCCAAACATTGGAAGACAGAAGCTCCAAAGCATGGTTTGCGGGTTTCCAACAGTAAGATCTTTATTCATAAATAATCAATCCTTTCTTTACTAATTTTTGTATTTACATGGGAAGCCAACCCTATTATTATAATAAGAAGAGGACAAGATTACGAGTGTTTATAAAAATTTAATATTTTGTTTGTTGAATGTTCCGTAATATTTGAGTAAATTGAAAGCATTGTATAGACGATATATTTCAGGGGGGTTTACATGAATATAAGACGTGCACAAGAAAAAGATATGAATGAGATTAACAATTTGCTTTGTCAGGTTCTTATGGTACATCATAATGGCAGACCTGATTTATTTCAACGAGATACCAAAAAATATACAGATGAGGAGCTTCAAGAATTGATTTGTGATGATGCAAGACCAATTTTTGTGGGTGTGAACGAGGAAGACAGGGTACTTGGCTATGTGTTTTGTGCTTTTCAACAACATATAAAAGATAATATTTTGACGGATATCAAGACATTGTATATTGATGATTTGTGTGTGAACAATACCAGAAGAAGACAACATATTGGCAAAAAACTGTATGAGTATGTATTGCAGTATGCAAAAGAGCAAGGATGCTATAATGTGACTCTAAATGTCTGGGCATGTAATGAGGATGCTAAGCGCTTTTATGAGCGTTGTGGTTTTGTGCCACAGAAATTTGGAATGGAAAAAATTTTAGAGTAACAATTTAATTTTAATATAAAAGAAATATTTTGAACGTAAAAGAGGAATAGCGATGATAAAAAATACCAAAAAATTTTTGTTGATAAGTTTTTCAATTCTAATTTCTGTATGTATTGTAATGTTTACGATTACGTCCGTGTATGTATCTGGTAAAAGTGATGGAGCAATTAATGAGATTGGTATGATTTATATGTCCGCAATTGCAAAACAGATGCAAGAGAAATTTGATGTGGTGATTGACTCACAAATTTTGGAGATGGAAGGGATTGTGGAGAGACATCCACCAGAGACAATGGAATATGGTCCAGAAATGATTGAGCAGCTTGTGCTCAGTGCACAGGTAAGAGACTTTTTATACTTGGGACTTTATACAAATGATGGGGATTGTGAAGTAATCTACGGTAAAGAGGTGGAGTATGAAAGTGAGGAGGTTTTTCATAGTGTACTACAAGATAGCAGCTTGAGAGTATTTTCTGGTCTTAGCACAGAAGGCGAGCGCGTAATGTGTATGTTAATTGATGTTGCTTATCCTATGAAGGATGGTAAGGTAAGCACTGCTATGGTAGCGGCAATGCCAATGGAATATTTGGAGAATGTGCTTGCGTTGGACGAAGAAAATTCGTTAATGTATTCTTATATTATTCGCAGAGATGGCACTTTTGTAATTCGAGCAAACAAGGACTCTCTTTTTGAAAATATTAATGAAACCTTTTGCGAATTTAAAGGAAAACAAGCACAGGAGTATGTTAACGAACTTCAGGAAGCAATTAATCAAAATGCAAATTATGCCACAATTGCCTGTGTTAATCAAGAGAAAAGATATTTGCTATGCACTGACCTGCCGAACTCAGAGTGGTATTTGATTTCTCTGATGCCGTTTGGAGTCTTAGATACCATTTTAAAGGATTTGAGTATTGACCGTCAAACTGCCACATTGTTAATGTGTTTTGTGATTATAGGTGGAATTGTAATAATTTTTATATTGTATTATAGATTGTCGAAGCAGCAGTTTTTGGAATTGGAGAATGCAAGGCGGGAGGCTGTTAAAGCAAACAAAGCCAAAAGTGAGTTTCTTTCTAGTATGAGTCATGATATTCGTACACCAATGAATGGGATTGTGGGAATGACTGCGATTGCGATGGCCAATATTGATAATCCAGACCGTGTTAAGGATTGTCTTGGAAAGATAACGCTGTCCAGTAGACATTTGCTTGGGTTGATAAATGATGTCTTGGATATGTCAAAGATTGAGAGCGGAAAATTGACATTAAATATGAATCAAATATCATTGCGAGAAACAATGGATAGTATTGTAAATATTGTACAGCCACAAATAAAAGAGCGACAGCAACATTTTGATATATTTATCCAACAAATAATCGCGGAGGAAGTACACTGCGATAGTGTACGATTAAATCAAATCTTGATTAATCTGCTTTCAAATGCACTGAAATTTACTCCAGAGGGTGGAAGAATTAATATTTATTTACAGCAGGAACCTTCTCCTATGGGGCAAGATTATGTACGATGCCATTTTCGTGTGAAAGATAGTGGTGTTGGGATGACAGAGGAGTTTCAAAAGAAGATTTTCGATACATTTACGAGAGAAGAGAAAGCCCAGGTTGATAAAATTGAGGGAACAGGACTTGGGATGGCGATTACAAAGGCGATTGTGGATACTATGAAGGGAAGTATTGCGGTGCAAAGTACGCCTGGCAAGGGAACAGAGTTCCACATTACGCTTGATTTGGAAAAAGCAGATGTCAAAGTAGAGGATATGAAACTTCCGCCTTGGAGAATGCTGGTAGTGGATAACAATGAGGAGCTTTGCCAAAGTGCTGCCTTATCGCTAAAAGAGATTGGAATTGATGTGCAGTGGGTTGTAGATGGCAGAACTGCTGTTGAGGTGGCGAAAAAATGTCATAATGAACAAAATCCTTTTGAGATTGTACTTTTGGACTGGAAGATGCCTGATATGGATGGTTTGCATACTGCGCGTGAGATGCGAAAGCACTTGGGGGAGAATGCACCAATTTTAATTATTTCCGCGTATGATTGGAGTGAAATTGAGGATGAGGCAACAGAAGCGGGTATTCAAGGATTTATCTCAAAACCGTTATTCAAATCAAATCTATTTCTTGGATTGCGACGCTATATGATGGATGAGTCTGCAAAGGAGGAGAAAACAGAAACAAAAGTTCATAATAGTTTCTTAGGGAAACGAATTTTGCTTGCGGAAGATAATGATTTGAACTGGGAAATAGCGGAGGACCTTTTGTCTGAGGTGGGATTTGAATTAGAGCGGGCAGAGAATGGAAAAATTTGTGTAGAAAAGTTTGAACAATCTGCACAAGGATATTATGATGTTGTGCTAATGGATATTCGTATGCCAATTATGAATGGATATGATGCAGCAAAAGGGATTCGTGCTTTGGCACACCCAGATGCAAAGTTGCCTATTATAGCAATGACAGCGGATGCCTTTTCAGATGATATCCAGCGGTGTCTTGAATGTGGCATGAATGAGCATGTAGCAAAACCAATCGATGTGGATCGGTTGACGCAGTTATTGAAAAAATATTTATAGAAGAACTGTTGCTATCGTCCCTGAAAATAAAATGATTTTCAGGGACGAGTTTTTATGCACAGACCCATGCAGAGGAAATAAGCCCGCTAAAGCGGCACACGGGTCGCACAGCGAGTAGGAGAAGATGAATCTTCTCT
>BLMC01000106.1 GCA_011959805.1 Lachnospiraceae bacterium
GTATGCAGAGCCTTTTACAGAACGGCGAGAAGATAACGCCGAAACAGTGGAAAGCAGAGATACAGTCTTTGCAGTCTGAATATGACAGTATCGGCAAAGAGCAGACCAAGACCGCCACAGAATTAGCGTATGCCGAGGTAATCAGCTATAACAGGAAGAACCTTGAGAGGGAACTTCAGAACGAGAACCGACAGCATAACAGGCAACAGAGCAGAACGAAACGGAGGGAGGAAGAAATTTAATGGAAATATGAGTGTGATTATGGTATTCTGTTAGAGGTAAAAATCAAAAGTTGCAAAGGGAGTGAAATTGAAATGTGCATGGAATGTTATATTAGTGAAAATAGAATAACACCACTATTAAATCCATTGGATTGCTTAGCAAATCATACACAATACATTTGTGGGACTTGTGGGCGGTGCATTTGTATTGAACATGACCCCAAGCGTGGGTTGCAACGGTGGAATTTCCCTTTTAAGTCGTTAGAGATTGCAAAATTATATTTGCGCACTGCTGATTACAGTATGAAGAAACCATGCGGTATTTATGAGATAAAAAGTGAAAACGGCAGACTTTCATACAAAATCTTTGCGGACAGTGAGGACTTGCTATTATATCTAAAAAAGAACAAAGGAAAAACTTGTGATAAAATGAAACCTATTTTCATTGTTGAAAAATACAAAGAATATGCAAACACGCAAGTAAGAAAACTAACATCTGATGAAATACAGAAATATATGTCAGAGAGATAAATTTCATATTCTCTAAACAACCATTATCACAATCACAACTGAATAAGTAACACAGCGTCAGAGCGTATAGAAAACAAATCTATGCGCTCTATTTTATTGTAAAGGAGCAGATTTATGAGCAAAGACAGCAATACACAGCATAGAGCCACCCGACAGCACCCACCCACAAAAATTATCGTGGAAAGGCACTATGTAGGTACTGAAAAAATGGAAACGGTATTCAAGCGGATAGCCGAGGAACAGATAACAAAAAGGGTTAAGGAGATAGCGGAAAACAGCGTAAATTAGCACTGGAAACGGAAAAGGGAATATAGTATAATAGGAGTTGAGAGGAAGTCCCTTTTCATCAAGGAGGACAAAATGAAAAGGGCAAAACTGAATAACGACAAAATCACTGCTTTATATTGCAGGCTTTCCAAAGACGACGGCACGAACAACGAGAGCATGAGCATCAGCACACAGAAAACCATGCTGAAAGATTATGCAAAGCGCAACGGTTTTCTGAACTGCCAGTTCTATGTTGATGACGGTTACAGCGGTACAAACTACGACCGCCCCGCATTCCGACAGCTTATCGAGGACATACAGGACGGGGAAGTGTCAACGCTCATCACAAAAGACCTGTCACGTTTGGGGAGGAATTACCTTGAAACAGGTACTTATATCGAGGTGTTTTTCCCCAACCATAACGTGCGGTATATTGCAATCAATGACGGCGTGGACTCCATAGACAACGCACAAATGGACATTACACCGTTCCGCAACATCATCAATGAAATGTACGCAAAGGACACGTCAAGGAAAATCAAGAGCGCACTCCACGCAAGGAAAATGCAGGGCAAGTATATGGCTACTACCGCCCCATTCGGTTATCAAAAAGACGAGAAAGACCATAACCACCTTGTCATTGATGAAGTGACCGCCCCCATTGTGGAACTGATTTTCTCAATCGCCGAGGAGGGCGTGGGGCTTCACACTATCTGTAACCGCTTGCGCAAGGCAAAGGTCATAAAGCCGAGTTTCTACAAAAAAGAAATGTTTGAGCGGTACACTGATGAGGAAAAGATGTATGACTGGGACACCGCCTATGTCAGCAAGATATTGCATGACCCCGTTTATGCAGGAAACCTTACCGTAGCGGAAAGACCGACCAAGACCATGCGTTCCAAGAAAAGACAGTATATCCCGTATGCGGAGCGTGAAGTTATCTATGGCACACATGAACCGATTATCGAGCAGAGCCGTTGGAACACCGTACAGAAGATTTTGGAGAGCAGACCGCCCGTTATCGGGGAAAGTTCAAGCGGATATGACAACATTTTCCGAGGGGTTATCAAATGCGCCGATTGTGGGAGTGCCATGCTTGCCAAAGTCGAGCAGAAAAGAAAGCGTAACAACGTACTGGACAAGACTTTCTACTGCTGTACCAAGTACCGCAAGTTTGGGAAAGAGGGTTGTTCATCACACACCATTGAGGCGAGGACGGTTCACGAAGTTGTGCTTGCAGACATTCAGAAACACGCAGGACAGGCACTGGCGGACAGGAAAGCTATGGTAACGGAGATTGCCGAGCGTCTTAATCTCCAACTGTCAGCGGATAAGGAACAGCAGAAAAAGGAACTAAGGCAATGTAAACAGCGAGTGTCGGAAATAGAAAACCTGTATGCCAAACTGTATGAGGACTTGACAAGGGAACTGATAACAGAAAAGCGTTTCCAAATGCTGTCGGCACGATTTGACAGCGAGCAGGAAGAACTGACAGCCAAGATAAAGGAACTTGAAAAAAGTGCCATAGCGGACAAAGAACAGTTATCTTCCATTGAGCATTTTGCAGAGCAGATAAGCGGTTATGCAGGAATAACGGAACTCAATTTTAAGATAATCAACCAACTTATAGAAAAAATTCTTGTTTCTGAACCCGTAGAAGTTGACGGGCAGAAAATTCAACGACTTACTATCCATTACAAGTTCATAGGGGCACTGGAAACCCTTGAATAATGGATATTTTCTAAGTCACCTATTCCAACTATCCAACAGACGCAGGACGGGAGGGAGAACTAATCTTCCGTTTGGTATATCATCAGGCAGGGTGCAAAAAACCTTTTAAGCGGCTCTGGATTTCTTCAATGGAAGATACTGCTATCAGGGAAGGTTTTCAAAATTTACGTTCCAGTGAAAAGTATGATGCGCTTTATGAAGCCGCCTTGTGCCGTGCCAAAGCAGATTGGCTGGTGGGGATTAACGCAACCCGCCTTTTTACAACACTTTATGGTGGGAAAACTCTGAATGTTGGGCGTGTTATGACACCAACGCTTACGCTGCTTACGCAACGGGAACAGGCAATCGCTACATTCCAAAAAGAAAAATTTTATACGGTGGAGCTGGATTGTAGTGGATTTCAGGTTACAAGCGGGCGTTTTTCCAGCAAAACAGATGCAGAGAAGCTGCGTAAGTCCTGTCTGGGGAAGCCTGTCACAGTGCAAGTAGTAGAGAGGCAGGAAAAAACGGAAAAACCACCCAAACTGCATGACCTTACGGCATTACAGAGGGAAGCTAACCGCCTGTATGGCTATACCGCACAGCAAACGTTAGACTATATCCAGCTTTTATATGAAAAGAAACTGGTGACTTATCCGCGTACAGATTCCCATTATCTAACGGAAGATATGGCAGAGGGGCTGCCAGCTTTGTGCCAATCCGTTGCAAATATATTTCCGTTTACTTCTGGATTTTCCGGTGTGGTTTATGCGGCGCAAGTGATAGATAACGCTAAAGTTAGCGATCATCATGCCATACTTCCTACAAAAGAGGCTGCAGGTGTTCGTTTGGAAGAACTTCCAACTGGCGAGAGAAACCTTCTTGCTTTACTTGTCATGCGGCTTTTATGTGCTGTTTGCCCAGATAAATATAGATATGCAGACACAGCCGTTACGATTTCCTGTGGAGGAGTGGAATTTACAGCAAAAGGGCATATGGAACTTTCTTGCGGCTGGAAGGGAGTGGAACGGGCATTTCGTGGCACTTTAAGAGAAAAAACAGAAGAAAACCCGCCTGTACCTTTACCAGAACTTACAAAGGGGAAAGAACTGACCGCAGAAGATGCACTTTTAAAAGAGGGGACAACAAGCCCGCCAAAACGATATACAGAAGATTTACTGCTTTCTGCTATGCAGAACGCAGGCGCAGAAGAATTTGCACAGATGGAGGACGTGGAGCGTACAGGGCTTGGTACGCCAGCCACCCGTGC
This sequence comes from Lachnospiraceae bacterium, assembly GCA_011959805.1. Lineage (GTDB taxonomy): Bacteria > Bacillota > Clostridia > Lachnospirales > Lachnospiraceae > COE1. The sequence goes on from BLMC01000106.1 coordinate 4,000, forward strand.
AGGTGTAATTGAAAAATTGGTAAAAGGCGGATTTGTAGAGCGAAAAAATAAATGTTTGATTCCTACTAAAAGGGGATTGGAACTCACAAACGTGTTGCCGGATACTATAAAATCTGCAAAACTGACCACAGAATGGGAAGCTGCCTTAAAGGAAGTGGAACGCGGGGAGCGTATACCAGAAGATTTTTTAAAGGGGATTACAGACATGGTGTGTGAACTTGTAAAATCCTATGAAGGGGTAAGCATAGAAGCAAAATCTTTCCTGTCTGGTTCTGACAAGGAAGTGATTGGAATATGTCCACGCTGCAAAAAACCAGTCTATGAAGGAAAAAAGAGTTTTTACTGTGCTGGTTATAAAGATACTCCGTCCTGTGGATTTGCTCTCTGGAAAGAAAACCTGTATTTTAAAAGTAAGCGCAAGGAGTTAACCAAAAAAGTTGCTGCCGCCTTGCTGAAAAATGGGAAAGTAAAGATGACAGGGCTTTATTCTGAAAAGAAAGGAATCCTGTATGATGCAACGATTGTTATGGAAGATACCAAAGGAAAATATGTCAATTTCAAGCTGGAATTTGAACAGAAAAAATAGGAGGTGCATGAATGAAAATAAAACAGACATTAGAAGAAAAGGAAAATAATTTAAAAACCGTAGAGCTTTCCACGGAGCAAAACGCCAACATGATTGACGGAATCCCCAATAATGAAAGTCCGCGCAACAATCAGGGCTATGTGATATTGGAGAGTGAGGTTGTGGGGCATATGGAGTATGTATTTGCAGAAAATTCCAAAGCGCCACAGCCATATGTAACATGGGCGCGTAATGTGACAAATGATGAACAGTCTGGGAGAGAGAATTTTTTCTGGGGACATTATTTCTGCGGCAAGGAAGCAGCAAAGGAAGATTTTTATAAGAGGGTGGGCGAAGAACAGGAACGTGTTTCTTTCAAAAAGGAACGCCCATCACTGATAGAAAGCCTGAAACGGCATCAGGAAGAAGTGGCGCATAATGGGCGGGAGTCCGTATCAGAGAGAGGAAGGGGAGGGACAGAAAGATGAAGTTGTCTAAATATGAAAAAGAAACAATTATTCAATTTAATGAAGCAGACCAGACGGCGAGTGTGTATACATATAACAATGCCCTTAAAAGGCAGCTCATAGAGTTATGTGAGGCGTACCCAGAGCAAGTGCATTGTACAGAAGATAACGACTGCGGCGGGCTGACTTTTTTGCTTCCTAAGAAATGGCTGAAAATCACGCCTCCTCGTGTTCTGTCCCCTGCCCAAAGGGAAGCATTGGAACAAATGAACCGGAAACGGTGGGGTATTTCTTAATACGGATTGTCATATACCAGAGAGGAAAATGGGATAAAACGGGAATGGCATAAAAACTTAGATTAAAAACAAAAAATGGGTGATTTCTGTGAAGAAAGTCATGTTTTGTTGTTGATATATGAGAAAAGCTGGGATATAATCAGTACAACAAAGAATAGGAGGATTCGCTTATGCCTATACCAAATTTATATTGGTCAGTTTACAAAAATTTAGAAAAAGAGTTTCTAAAATTATCTGATTACATCTACTTCTCTGATGATCAGCTTGGAACGTATTCAGTATTTATAGCGGATTTAATTGTACGTTGTTCAGTAGAAATTGAGGCACTTTCTAAAGAACTATATGGTATGCTTGGAGGGAATATGCTTCCAGTTGATCCACAAGGGAATGCCAGATATTTATATTTTGATACAGATTGTTTGGCATTACTGGAGCAGAAATGGGTATTAAGTAAGAAACAAATAGTAGTTTCTGCTGCAAACTTCTACTTTGCTGATGAGAAGAATAGAATATTAACTCCTTTACACAAAGCTCATAAACGTGGAACAAGCGGAAGCAAATGGAAACAGGCGTATCAAGATGTAAAACACGACAGACGAAATAAACTGAAAAAAGCAAGTATTGAGAATCTACTTCATGCGTTAGGTGCATTATACATTTTAAATTTATATTATGGAAATGAAAAAATAGACATTGGTCGAGTTTACTTAAATGATCTGAACTTTGATAACCGTGTCGGATCAGAAATTTTTTCAGCACATTATTGTCAAGCAACAGAATTAAAGATGAAATTAAATATGAATGATAGTTGTATTAATTCACCATTAGAGAATGAGTTAGAGAAGTCTATATATGTTATAAAATATGATGATGCATCATTTAGAGAAATTTACAAAAACTATTGCTTAGATAATAAGATTACTAACGAACGTTTTAGTAAATCCACTGAAATCAGTAAATTCTTAACTGAAAATCCTGAATATGCTGGAAAAAGTATCAATGAGATTTGTTTGGCGGCTGGAGGTAAAGAGTTGCTTGATTATGTAGTTTGTATGCAACATACTATGCAAGATAAAGGAACAAGATTGGAGGCTATTCTTAATAAACATATGGGAATATATCCTGAACTTCTTCCAATAGAAGATGCTATAACGAAGTGCCAAACGACCTTTTATTTACGACATAAACCCTAAAAGATAATAAACGAAATTTAATTATGTGGAACGTATTTGCCCGGAACAAAGGAGAAAATGACTTTCTTGTTCCGGGCATTTTTACCGTTTCAGGTCTTTTACAATATCTGCGATACTGGCAATCTGGTTGTCTGTCAGCATTTTCAAATCATTGGTAAGTGCTTCGATGGCGGCAGGATTGCTGTTTCCAGAATCGAAAAAGTCCTTTGGAGTAATCGCAAAATAGTCACAGATATAGAAAAATAACTGCATCGAGGGAAATGCTTTTCCGTTTTCGATTTTGTTGATATAACTTTCGCTTTGCCCTAAAGTCAGGCTCATATCCCTTGCAGATACTCCTTTTTGTTCACGGAGCTGTGCCAGCCGTTGACGAAAAAATTCTTCCATTCTATTACACCGTCCTTTTTTCTATCATTGTATTCCCTACACTATGCAAAAATAGGGAATTAAATCATCAAAAAACATTGACATATAGAATACAATTCCCTATAATCAAGATGATTATGGAGTTACAGTAAAGATAGAAAAGGAGGCACACAATGCGTATTAGAAAAATATACCGTCAGATTGCGCGAAAAAATGGTGTAACAATCAAAGAAGTCAGGAGCGAAATGCAGAAGGCGATCCTTTGGGCATATCAAAATCCGCCAAAAGACGGAGGTATAACAGAGGCTTACCAGAAATGTGTACCATGCAGAGATAAAGTTCCAACGCCAGAAGAAGTGATTTGCTTTGTGGCTGGAAAAATTCAACAAAGGGAAAACAGATAATAAAAAATAGGAATAGAAAACAGAAAGAAACCCATGACAAAGGCATATCAGCCAGTTATGGGTTTTTTTATTTGGAAATAAAAAAGGAGGTCACACATGGCAAGAAAAATACAGCTTGTTTCCGAGCTGGCAGATCAAACAGCCCGTGAAGTCACACAGAATGTGGACAACTGGAAACATTATCTGCATACTGCTTCCAGGCTTTATAAGTATTCGTTTAATGACCAGCTCCTAATCTATGCACAACGCCCGGATGCTACTGCATGTGCAGCAATGGAAATATGGAATGATAAAATGCGCCGATGGGTAAAAGCAGGTGCAAAGGGGATTGCACTGATTCATGAGAGTGAAAGCGGCAGACCACGTTTGGAATATGTTTTTGATGTGGCGGACACCCGTCCAGTACGCGGCGCAAAGATGCCGTATCTTTGGGAAATGCGGCAGGAATACCATGCATCTGTCCTTACCGCATTGGAAAACCAGTATGGAGAGAGCAGCACACAGGATCTTGGAAAACGCTTGATGGAAATCGCTTCCTTTGCAGTAAAGAAAATTTACCCAGAATATTTACGGGATTTGGATTATGATACAAAGAAAGATTTTTTAGAAGGGCTTAATACACTTAATGTAAAAGGGTGTTTTGGTAATACCCTGACTGCCAGTGTTCAATATACGCTGCTGGTGCGCTGCGGATTGGAGCCGTCTGACTATCTGGAGGATAAGAAACTGGAAGGAATTACAGCATTTTCCACACCTGACGTCTTGCATCATCTGGGTGATGCTGTCAGTACCTTGTCAATGGGGATTTTACAAGAGATTGGCAGAGCAATCCGTACACAGGACAAAGAACGGCTGCAAAACCCTATAGAAAAAGCAGAAAAACCACTTGAAAAAATAGAGCGCATCGGTTATACTAAAGACAAAGAACAGTTTAACACTTTAAAGCGTGAAAGCATAGAAAGGAGAAATGGAAATGGCAGAGCTGAAATACAGGAAAAACGGGGATTACCAGATACCAGACCTGATGCTGGACGGAGAGGACGAAATGGAGGAGAAGCCATTAGGAAAGTACGGGATACTGCGGCAGAACTTCCTAAAGAAACACCACCACGGGACATACACCTCCATGCTGCTGACCGGACGGCTGATGCCGCACCTGTACCAGACCGACCAGCAGGCACAGGAACAGGTAGACCTGATAATAGCAAAGATGATGAAACAGGGCGGCGTGAACGAGGAATTAAAGGATCGCGATCAGATGGCATGGCTTCAGGCAGTGAACAGTTTTACGGCACAGGCGGAAGAAATCGTGCTTCGGGAAATCGTGTATCAGTAATAGCAGAACAAGAAGATTCAGAAATAAAACAGGAAAACCAAAAAGAAACAGAAACGGCGGGTGTAACACCTGCCGTTTCTGTTTCTGAAACAAAGAAGGCAGAATCAGAGCCAGCATATTTTCAACTAACTCTCTTTCCAACTGTAGAAGAACAAGTGGAACGGATTGCACAGGCACAGCAAGGAGAGCCAGCAGCGAAAACAGATCCAATACCATCTTTTTCTGTAAATAGTCTGTCTGATGTACCAGAAAATGTTATAGCCCGCGCTTTAACCAGTGGCGGCAATAAAAATGACAGCATTTTGCGGATTGTGGCATATTTCCAAAAGTCTCCTTCCCTGACGGATGCAGCGGCTTTCCTTTCGGAAGAATATGGCACAGGCGGCAAGGGAATTTCAATTGCGGGAAAAAAATATGCCCTCTGGTTTGATAAGGAAGGTATCCGCATCGCACCCGGACTCACTGCAAACATAGCTGGCAATACACTTGTTTCGTGGGAAAAAGCAGCCGCGCTGATAAATCAACTTTTAGAAAGTGGCACTTATGCAGGACAGGAAAAATTGGATGCTGCACAGGAAAATGAATATACCGAACTGGCAGAAAAACTGTGGTTTTTCTATCAAAACCTCAGTGATAAGGCAAGGGAGGCAGGACTGATGCCGTCGGTTATACAGCATTATAAGACATTTACAGATGATATAGCGCAGATGGCGCGCCTTTTAATGAAAAAGGACAGCAGGGATACCATTTTGGAGGAACTGACACATTTTAATCGTGCCTATCAGGAACACCCAGAATTTTTGCGTTTCCGTAACCGCTATACACCAGAAAAATTGCTTGCCCAGATTTCCAGCTTAAATTTGCCGCAGAAAGTATTTTATGCCATAGAAGGGTTTGAACCATGCAAAGGAGGTTTTATCACAGAGGATGAAATAACTGATTTGCTTAAAGGAGGAAGCGGCATTTCTGAGAGAAAGATGCAAATTTACTCCTATTTTGTGCAGGGGCATGATACAAAGGAATGTGCTGATTTTTTACGGAAGGAATATGGAGATGGCGGTCATGGATATATTGGTTACAACGAATGGCATGATTCTAAAGGGATTCAGTTGACCCGCAGTGATGATTTTTCCAGTGACGAAGGATATGACACTGTAAAAATAAACTGGAATCAGGTACAGAAACGAATCCGCGGGCTGATAGATGCGGGAACGTATCTGAGTGCAAAAGAACAGACATACATGGCAGATTATGAAAAGCTGTGTCTTGCCCGCAAACTCTATACCTTTTTCTATTATGATCCCCGTGTGAAACAGACACGGGAATGGGACATTAATGCGGCAGAGCGTGATTTTAAGCCTTTGTTGGATTCACCAAAACACTGTGAAACACTCTATGAAGATATGGTGGAAACTTTTGCGCTGATATCAGAAAAAGAGGGGCAAAAGTACCAGATTATGAAAGACGCCATTGAAGCGATGGCATCTTTCCAGCGAGGAGAATATTCTTTATTTACACCCCTTTCCAAAGAAACATTACAAGCAAAGCGTATGGAACGGGAAGCAGCGAAACAGGCAAAATCAGAAAAAAGCAACACGCCAAAGCAGCAAAAAGAACCTGCCGGAGAACTGGAAGCAGCCGCCCGCGCCCTTTCTAAAAAGCAGAAAGGAAAAGAAAAGGTAAAAGAACGGGCAGACGGACAGCTTACTTTTGATTTTGCGGTTGTCAACAAAGCAGAGCCAGAGAGTACGCTAACAGAATCAGTAAAAACAACAGAAGCGTTGGAAGCTGCGCCACAAATATCTGAAAAAACGGACGAACAGAAAGAC
>BLMC01000107.1 GCA_011959805.1 Lachnospiraceae bacterium
GAACGAGATGAGTATGGTCAAGAGTATACAATACAAGTGCGCAGGACAACTGGCGCAGAACGAGCAATCAGGGCTTTTAGTACAGCAAAAGATCTGGTGAGTGCAGACAGAAGTCGTCTCGGTGCATATCAGAATAGACTAGAACATACAGTGGGCAATCTTGATAATGTTGTAGAAAATACGACAGCAGCAGAGAGTCTGATTCGGGATACAGATATGGCAGAGGAAATGGTCAAGTATTCCAACAATAATATTCTTTTGCAGGCTGGACAATCCATGCTGACGCAGGCGAATCAGTCAAGACAGGGAATCTTGTCGCTGTTAGCAGCTTGATAGAAGTTGTAATATAATTCGCATTGACAGTAATAATTTTTGCATACAAATTGATAAAGAATATCAATTTGGCACAAAAACCATACTATTTTGATGGACGAGTGAACGGTAGCAGACAGTTTTACATTTCTCAAAAAAAGTGAAACTGTCTGTTGTTTTTTACAGGATTTTCATATAAAATAGAAGCAAACCATTAACATTTCAATTTGTTGTGACGATATAATAAATGAAATCATTATGATTATGGAGCATGCGTGACATGGAGGTGATTAGCATGTATGTGGAGCCTATGACGGGAATAAAGGCCCAGAAAACAGTTCAACAGACGACCAAGGTGTCAAAACGGAATCAGACATCGGCACCGAAAGCCGCAGAAACCAATAAAAAAGAATCCACGGATGGAGAGTTTAGGGAACAGGTACAGATAGCAAAAGAATCAGACGAATCTTTGACTTTGTCGATTATGGCAGACGATCAGCTCGTTGATGACCAGAAAAATGTTAATCTTGAGAAATTGAAAAAAGTTATGGAGCAGGTAGTTTCATCAATGCCCCATTATTCGGATGCAAAATTTGGTATTCATGAGAAAACCAATCGCATTACTATTAAATTGGTGGACAGGGATACACAGGAGGTTGTGAAGGAAATACCACCTGAGAGGACGCTTGATCTGCTGGCAAAACAGATGGAGATTGCTGGAGTTCTGGTTGATGAAAGGCTATAAACAAAATAGGAGGGATTGCTATGTCGGATTTATTGAGAATGACAGGTATGTATTCAGGTATGGATACAGAATCTATCATACAACAGATGCTCAAGGCAAAGGCACAAAAGGTTACCAATCTAAAAAATGATCAGAAAAAACTGGAGTGGAAACAGACTTTATGGCAGGATTTAAACAAGCGAATCTATAAATTGTATACTGGAACGTTGTCAAATATGCGATTAGAAGGAAGTTATGCCAAGAAAAAGACAAAAGTTTCCGATCCAACCAAGGCGACGATTACAGCAAGTGAAGGTGCAGTGAACGGTTCACAGTCGTTGGAAGTAAAGAAACTTGCTAAGTCAGGATATCTGACAGGTGCGACAGTTTCCAAACAGGTAGACGGATATATTCCAATCTACAATAAGGATACTGCATCAGCGCCTTCTGATGGTTCCGATACATTGCTTGCTTCTCTTGGAGTAGGTAAGGGTACCTTGACAGTGGATGCGGGTGGAACACAGTTTAATGTTACAGTTGACGGCACAGAAAGAATTAGTGATTTTGTTACAAAATTTAATAATGAAGCACAGAATGCAGGTGCACAGATAACGATGTCTTACAGTGAAGGTAAGATCACAGTAGATGGACCTACAAGCGGTGCGGGTGACGGAAGCTTTGGATTTGAGATGAGCAGTAGTCCTATTGAATCAGGCTTTACTAAGACAATACTACAGGGACTTGGTTTGAGCAATGTTTGTGCGAAGGGTGATAATGCTTCTGGTAAGGTAACTGGTGAGGCAATCACAAGAAAAGGTTTGATTTATGAGGAAGGCAATTTTAAGGCAGATTCCAAATTAAGCGAGATTACAAAAGATTTGGTTGGCAGAAGACTGTTCCTCACAGTGGGAGAGGGCAAAGACGCCAAAATCACTACAATTGATATTACTTCTGATATGACAATCAACGACTTTACTAGAAAACTTCAGGAGGGAGGCGTCAATGCGTCTTTCGACGAGAAGAATCAGCGGTTTTTTATTAGCTCTAGCGGAACGGGAAAGGCGAACGAGTTTAAGCTGGAGGGAGATAAAGGAGCACATGATGCACTGTTGAACTTAGGATTGGACATGGGGGATGATCAGCAGGAAGAAGTGATATATCCGAATGGTTCTAAAGCGACAAGGATTAAAGCGCAAGACGGAGAGATTATCTTAAATGGCGCAACTTTTACTTCCGATACCAATACATTTACAGTAAATGGACTTAGTATCACAGCTAATGCATTGACAGAAGAAGCGATTTCTATCACAACAGAAACAGATTATGATGGTATTTATGATATGATTAAGGACTTTGTAGCAGAGTACAATGATATCATGAATGAGATGACAAAGCTTTATGGTGCTGACTCTTCCAGAAAGTTTACTATGCTTAGTGAGGAAGAGAAGGAGGCTATGAGTGAGGATGAGGTAGAAAAGTGGGAAGGAACAATCAAGGATTCTCTTCTCAGGAGAGATAAAGACCTCAATAATGTTATGCAATGTATGATAGGTGCGATTAATAAAGGCTATGATATCGGTGGTAAAACTTTGTATTTGGTCAATTTTGGTATAGGTACTGCAGGATACTTTGAATCGGAGAAGGCAGAACGAAATGCACTTCATATTTTTGGTGACAGTGATGACGATAAGTTTTCAGAAAAGGACAATGATCTTAAAGCAGCGCTTGCAGAGGATCCAGAACAGGTGATTTCATTGTTTACAGAGATGAGTAAGGAAATGTACACTTCTCTTAGAAAGACAATGGATGGCACAGATTATAGAAGCGTTTACAAAGTATATGACGATAAACGCATGAAGATAGAATACGATGATTATACCAAGAAGATCAAAGAGGCGGAGAAAAAACTAAATGCCTATGAGGATAAATGGTACAAGAAGTTCTCTGCGATGGAAGTAGCACTGTCAAAATTGCAGTCCAGCCAGAACTCTCTTGCAAGTATGTTGGGACAATAAATAATTAGGAACTTTGGTTTCTATGAATACTCGTAATGAAGAAAGAAGGAATCGCATGCTCAAACAAAATGGATACGCACAATATCAAAATGCTAAGATTATGACTGCATCGCCGGCGGAACTCACATTAATGCTTTATGATGGGGCTATTAAGTTTGGAAATGTTGCAATTGTGGCTATGGAAAACAAGGACCCGGCAAAGGCACATGAGAATATTGTCAAGGTGGAGAAAATAGTCCAGAATTTTAGGGATACACTTGATAGAAAGTACGCAGTATCACAGGATTTTGACAATGTGTATGTATATCTTTTGAGACGATGCCATGAAGCAAATATAGGAAAAGATCCTGAGATTATGGAAGAAGTGTTAAAACATTTGCGTTCCATGAGAGACAACTGGAAAGAAGTTATGAAAAAGGTTTCTGGGGACAAGACAAATCCCAATGCGCAGGCGAGAGTTGCGGGCGGTCAGGGAAATGCAGCGTCCTACAAGAGAACAGCAACCTTATAAAATATTGATAGATATTGTGATTAATAGTTGCTGCAATAGAAGGGATACAGACATGACAGAAAATTATTTGCAGATTATGACAGAAAGTCTGGAGAAAAAAATTGATATACTGGATCAGATTTTTGAGGTCAATAAGCGTCAGTTTGAGGCGTCAAGTGCCAGACCTTTCAACGCCGAGGCATATGATATGATTATGGAGGAGAAAGGCAAATTGATTGATGAGATTGAGCGTCTCGATGAAGGATTTACCTCTACTTATGAGCTGGTTCGGGAAGCGGTTCAAAAAGAACCTGATCAGTATCGAGATAAGGTGTTGTATATGCAGGAGCTTGTGCGGAGAGCAGTTGATAAGGGAGTTTCCATTGAAGCACAAGAAAAGCGCAATAAGGCATCGATGGAAACTGCAATCAGTTCAAAAAGAAATGAAATGAAGGAGCGCAGAGTATCTGCAAAAGCAGCAACACAGTATTATAATGCTGTCAATAAGTTAAACAAAATCGATCCACAACTTATGGATCGCAAAAAATAATATATAACTGTAAAAGGAATCAACAGTTCAGTGTCATGGATGGCACGCAGGTGATGTTTTTCGCATTGCCTGCGTGCCGTTTTCTGTATATAGGCATTTGTTTAGGAAATACAGTGGGGGAGTAGATTATGTCAAAAGTACCGGTGACGGTATGTATTATAGCAAAAAATGAGGAAAAGTTTATAGAGGATTGTCTGAGACACTTACAGCCTTATGGTATGGAAATTATTGTTGCGGATACGGGGTCCACAGACAGGACAAAGGAAATTGCTGAGAAATACGCAGATAAAGTAGTTGATTTTGAGTGGATTAAAGACTTTAGTGCAGCGAGGAATTATTGTGCTTCGTTTGCCTCTAATAATTGGATACTTGCGCTTGACTGTGACGAGTTTGTCGATTTTATCGATATGCGAATGCTCAGAATCTTAATGCAGAAATACCCAAAAAGAACAGGTGTTTTGCGTCTGAAGAATATTACACGGGATACGAATAATCAGGCTGGATATGTCAATACAGATCTTGCCAGACTTTACAATAAAAATTATTATACATTTGAATTTGCAATTCATGAGCAGATTTGTCCAAAAGATATTTCTAAAAGAAATGAACCGATAGATGCATTTCTGCTTCCAATGGATGTAGTGCATCATGGATATGCACTTGACGAAGAGACAATGAAAAAAAAGCAACAGCGAAATTTAGAGTTGTTGTATCAAGAATTGGAGACTACTCCAGATAAAGGATATGTATATTTTCAGATTGGCCAGTCCTTAATGACGCTAGAAGGAGCGCAAAAAGCAATGGAAGCGTATGAGAAAGGATTGCAATCAATGATTGATATCAATGGTTATTATGTACCAGAATTAATTATTTCACTTGCAACCGCTTACCTTAAAGTGGATAAAAAATCAAATGCGCTTGAATTGATGGAGCGCTATGCATCACATTTTAATACTGCTAAGTATGTCTTTGCACATGCAAATGTATTGTGGGAGGCAGAACAAATTTTAAAAGCACTTGGAAATTATATTAAGGTGACAATGATGAAAGATTTGGATACTCTTGGCGGAGAAATCGCAACTTGCTATGGCCGAATTATACAAATTTACGAGGCATTTGGTGAGAAGGAGATGGCAGAAAATTTTCACCAAAGATTTCTGGCATATAATGCAGCAAAGGATAGTGTGATAAATAGAGGGTAAGAATTAGAAATATAAAAGGAGAATCAATATGTCAAAAATACCAGTGACAGTTTGCATTATTGCCAAGAATGAAGAAAAGCATATTGAAGAATGTTTAAAGCATTTAAAGAAGTATGGTATGGAAATTATTGTGACAGATACGGGGTCTACTGATTGTACAAAAGAGATTGCAGAAAAATATGCGGACAAGGTTGTTGATTTTGAATGGATTAATGATTTTGCCGCAGCGAGAAATTATTGTGCTTCCTTTGCCTCTAACAACTGGATATTAGCAATTGACTGTGATGAGTATGTGACAAGCATTAATGTTCAAGGACTGCGGATGTTAATGCAGAAGTTTCCGCGCTATACGGGTGTGATTCGATTAAAAAATCTGATTCCCAAGGCGGGTGGTGAGACAGGATATGTGTCCGATGATGTACCGCGTATGTACAATAAAAATTATTATCATTTTGAAGCACCAGTACATGAGCAGATACGTTTTATCGATCCTACAAAAAAGGATGATGCGATGGATGCGTTTCTGATTCCAATGGAGGTTATTCATCATGGTTATGCGCTGACTGGTGAAGACATGGAGAAAAAGCAACAAAGAAACTTGGAGCTTCTGCGCAGAGCGATGGAAGAAGAACCTAACAACGGATACAATTACTTTCAGATGGGGCAGTCATTGTTTGTACTCAACGATGTAGATGCGGCGATTGCAGCATACGAGAAAGGTATGACATTGATTGACACTACAGAGAGTTTGTATGTACCAGAAATGATTATGTCGCTTGCAAAAGCGTATCGTGCTAAGGGCAGATTGTCAGAGGCATTAGTATTGGTAGAAAAGTACATTGAAGTCTATGATACTGCTAAATTTAATTATTTGTATGCGAGTCTTTTAAAAGAGGATGAGCAAGTAGTAAAGGCACTTATGATTTTTGTAAAGACAACAATGAAGAAAGATATCGATACACTAGGAGAGAATCTATTGTCTTGTTATGCAAACATTATACAGATTTATAAGGCAATGGGAAATGAGGAGATGGCGGAACTGTTTGTAAAGAAACTGCAACAATGCGAAATGGAAAAAGAACGTGTTGTAAACAGTTAAATAATATTATTTTTTGGAGGTGAGGCCTGGCAGAGAACGGATATATGTCGTATCAAGGAAGAAACAAAACGGCACCTAATGATATGGAAATCAGGGGGAAAATTATATGATAATAACACACAATCTTAGGGCTATGAATAGCCAGAGACAATTATCTATCGTAAGCGGTACTGTATCAAAAACATCTGAAAAATTGTCCAGCGGATATAAGATTAATCGAGCAGCGGATGATGCAGCTGGATTGTCAATATCTGAAAAGATGAGAAAGCAAATCAGAGGGCTGACAAAGGCGACAGAAAATGCAGAGGATGGAATATCAATGGTACAAACTGCAGATGGTGCGCTCAATGAAGTACATGATATGCTTCAACGTATGAATGAGCTTTGTGTGCAAGCGGCTAATGGTACGAATTCCATATCAGACAGATTGAATATTCAGGATGAGGTGTCGCAGTTGATCACAGAGATTGACAGAGTAGCGGAGACAACAAAGTTTAACGAGATCAACTTACTTGATGGCAGCATCGCAAAGCCAGGCAGAAATGCATATACGACAGCAATTAACAACAGAAAACTTGAGGCAATCAAGGATAAATATGATAAAGATAAGAAAAATTTTTTGCTGACCGGGTTAAATGGTGCGTATGCAGGAAAACAACTGTCTCTCGATGAGTTGGCAGAATTAGATGGCACAAAATTGCTGTATACAATTAATTATGATTTTAGCACAACACCGACAGGAAATCAGGTTTCGCCCACAGACGGTTTGAATCAGGCATTGAAGACAAAGGCAGATGCCTTAATACCAGTATTGCAGAACTCAATAGTACCGCAAGCAGTACAGTCATTGCTTGCTGCATATCCTGATACTTTTGGATATTTGAATGGATCTTCAATTGGAATTGGACTTACGATGTATGAAGATCCAAATTCCAGTGTTCTAGCATCGGCAGGCCTTAGTTTTGGTGGTAGTGATACATTAGGATTTAATCTCAGCGTTAATATGGCTACGCTAAGTGACCCTATGACCAAAGCCAGCAGAGATGACTTGGAAGTAACAATTGTTCATGAGATGATGCATACATTGATGTATGAAGCACTTACAAATGGTATGACAGGCAATGTGAATGGAGAATTCAAAAAAGATACATTTCCGCAATGGTTTATTGAGGGAATGGCACAGACCGCGGCAGGTGGATGCTATCATGGAAATGATTGGGTTGCAGGACTTGGTATTTCATCTAGTTCTACAGAAGCAGATATTACAAATGCTATTAATCGGGCGCCGCTTACACAGTCTGGTAGTGGCGGAGCATCTGATTACGGTACTGGATATTTGGCAAGTATGTATTTGGGATATATGGCAGCAGGCGGAAATTCTGTAAAGGAAGCAGATATGAAACGCGGACTAGACACAGTAATGAATGACATTAAGAAAGGTGAAAGTCTTGATGATGTAGTGCAGAAGTACACTGGAAAACCACTGAAAAGTTTTCAGAAGGAATTTGCAACAATGGGTGCTTCTTTTGTTAAAGACTTGATGAATGAGGTTCAAGATGGTACAGGCGGTGTAGCGACAGGAAGTTATAATGTTAATACGCTTAACAATGCAAATCCAGATAACATTCTATCGGACAACAATGTAACAGGAGCTGCACTACAATTGTTTCAGTTAAGTGGGACAGACCAATGGATATTCAACAAATATCCAGCAGATCAAATGCCTATTTATAATGGTGGTACAGCAACAAATGGTAAGGGATATAGTGATGGACCACTTGAAATTGCAGCGAATAAACGTGCGACAGGATTTGGTTCTGCACTTCATGTAGGAGCAGATGCAGACATGACGAATAAGGTACATGTCTATATTGATGCAATGGATGCAGAGAGCCTTGGAGTGGATAAAGTGGATGTTCGCACTGTGGATTTTGCAAGTATTTCTATTGAGCGAGTAGCACTTGCGATTGCACAGGTATCTGCGCAACGTTCAGAATTGGGCGCATATCAGAATCGCCTTGAACATACTGTGAATAATTTAGGTAATATTGTGGAGAATACGACAGCCGCAGAAAGCCAGATTCGTGATACCGATATGGCAAAAGAAATGGTAAAGTATTCCAATGCAAATATTTTGCAACAAGCAGGACAATCAATGTTAGCGCAAACAAATCAGAGCAATCAGGGTGTACTTTCACTGATTGCGTCATAAATAAAGTCTTACCAAAATAGATAATTGTATGGAACCGAGTAGGGAAATAATTTTCCCTACTCGATTTAAATTGTCTGAATATAAATAAATTTACATAAAATTTCAAATAATTAGTTGACATAGTCTGACAATTCGGCTATAATACAATTATTAAGGGAGATGACATAACATCTTGTCATTAAAATTAATATATAAAGGATTATTGTTTTTCACAAGGAGGTATAGTATGGAAATCAGAAGTAATTTTATGCATGGAAACAAGGCAGTAAACGAGTCCTACACAGCGAAGACAAATAAGCTTGCGACAGGAAAGAAAATGTCAGAGATATCCTCTGATGCAGCTTCTCTTCAAATTAAGTCAAAGACAAGTGAAGTGTCCGAGTCAGCGATTGAGAATATTAATGCTGCTGCTAGTTCTGTAGAAGATGTTGCGAAAGCAGAAGCAATGATTCGTGAGGCGAATCGTCGCATTTTAGAACAGTCTAATGATTCAGTGCTTGCACAGGCTAACCAGTCAACAGAAGCAGTTACAAAACTGTTGGATTAATGGATAAATAAGAAACCGGTCTTTGGATCGGTTTTTTTTATACACACGAGTACCCAAGTGAAATTTGTCAGTAGAAGTTGACGAGTGCCCAGCGCGCCAGGAGAAGATAAACCTTCCTTAATCGATTGCACACAAGTACGAAAAGAAATGTGCACATAAATTGTACAAATTGTGTATTTTTTTGCAAAAATATATTATATTTACATAATAGCGAACCGATAACTAGAATATGGTAAACTACACATATTTTGTCAAGCGAAGGAGGAGCATATGATGATACGACATAATATAGCAGCGCAAAATAGTGAATGTATGCAGAAAAGAATCAATGGAAAACTGGCGGGAACATCAGAAAAATTAGCGTCAGGTTATCGTGTCAATAGAGCGGCAGGAGTTTTAGCATTACTACAGTAAAGCGAAAAAACACGCTTTTGTACAAATATTCTGGAAAATTTAGAAAAATTCATTTATTTGCCCTAAATTTTCAGAAAATAAATCCGATATATATACTGTAAATGGAGTTACAGAAGGTATTAACGATAATGAGACTTGATTGATTCAAGGGGAATGATTAAGTAATTAATAAAGAAATAATATTGTGGGAAGTTGCTTGGTGAAAGGGATGTCCTGGGCTGCTAAAGGAGGAGAAAAATATGGTAGTACAGCACAATCTTAAAGCGATGAATGCAAACAGAATGTTGAATATTAATACGAAAGCATCTGCACATTCTACAGAAAAACTTTCAAGCGGCTATCGCGTAAATAGGGCAGCAGACGACGCAGCAGGTCTTGCGATATCAGAGAAAATGAGAAAGCAGATTCGCGGTCTAACACAGGCATCGAGAAATGCTGAGGATGGTATCTCAGCGGTACAGACAGCAGAAGGAGCGCTTGCTGAAGTGCAAGATATGCTTCAGAGAATGAATGAGCTTTGCGTTCAGGCAGCTAATGGTACAAACTCTATTACAGACCGCCAGTATATACAAGATGAAATCGACCAGCTCGTAACTGAGATGGACAGAATTTCAGAGACAACAAAGTTTAATGAACTTTATCTCTTAAAAGGTGATGACTCCAAACCAGAGAGTCTTGTGCATACCTTTAATTATATTGAAGGTGATAAGCTTGATGC
>BLMC01000108.1 GCA_011959805.1 Lachnospiraceae bacterium
TCACCTCTGGTTTTATTATATCAAAAAAAGCCAGACAATGCTGACTTTTTTGACAGTCTGAACAGACCTTTTATATAATAATGCAAACCATTCCCCCGTTGGAGTCATTGACAATCTTCTGCATGGTATCTTGCAATTTAATTTGACTTTCCTCCCCAATCATAGAAACTTTACTGGTAATACCATCATTGACTAACTGCTCTACCGTCTTTCCAAAAATATTTGTCTCCCAAATTCCTTCCTTGGAAGTTTCTGCATCTGAAATATAACTAATTAAGTCTTGCGCCTGCTGCTGTGTCCCGACAATCGGCGCGATTTCTGTCTCAATATTTGCCTTAATCATATGTATTGACGGGCTTTGCGCTTTAATTTTAACGCCATATTTATTTCCGTGTTTAATAAGTGTCGGATTTTCTAACATAATTTCATCACGCTCCGGTGTAACAACTCCATAACCCTTTTGTCTAACACTCTCCAGCGCATTTAGAACCTTTTTATATTCTCGCTTCATATCTGCCAAGCTGGATAAAAGCTGCATGAGCTGGTACTCTCCTGATACATTTTCACCTGTCATAGAACTTAACAATTCATAGTAATATTTTGTGTCACCTTCTAACAAAAAGGCTGCCGAACCATCTGCAATATTTACTTTATCATATTTGCAACGCTTGATATACTCACTGTCTTTCTCAAGCAGCTGACTAAAATCCTTTTCTACTAAATCACGCACTGTTCTGACTTTATCCATAATAATATGTAACTTATCGATTACTTCTTTTTTCATTGGATTGTCGATTTCCATAATGTCCATCCATTTTGGTGTATAAAATTCAATGACCGATACCGGAAACTCATACATTACCTGCTCTAAAATCATTGTGATATCGTCTCTTCTAAGCTGTTCAATATTTACTGGAATTGCTTTTACTATATATTTTTTCTCCAGTTCCACCGCAATCTCTTTTGCATCCTCGGAATATGGCTTGGTCGTGTTTACAAGTACCACAAAAGGTTTCCCAAGCTCCTTAAGTTCCATAATTGTCTGCTCTTCTGCTGCTTTATAAGAATTGCGTGGTATCTCCCCAAAGCTGCCGTCTGTGGTAACGACAATGCCAATTGTAGAATGGTCTTGTATCACTTTTCGAGTTCCGATTTCCGCTGCTTGCGTAAATGGAATTTCATCTTTGGACCACGGCGTTTTGACCATACGCTCCACATCCTCCTCCATATGGCCCGCAGCGCCCTCCACCATATAACCGACACAGTCAATCAAACGCACTTTTACATTGATTCCATCACTAATCTCAATCTGCGCTGCTTCTTTTGGTATAAATTTGGGTTCTGTTGTTGTGATTGTACGCCCACCACTGCTTTGCGGCAGTTCATCCTGTGTGCGTGTCCTCTCATGTTCATTTTCAATCTGTGGCAATACCATTAAATCCATAAACCGTTTAATAAAGGTGGATTTTCCTGTCCTAACAGGTCCCACTACACCAATATAGATTTCCCCGCCAGTGCGTTGACTAATATCCCTGTATAAATTAAATTCTTGGTTTCCGTCAAGTTGCCCCATTATTTTCCCCTTTCCCATATTATAATCCTACTGTTTCATTAAAATAACGATTCCATTTTCTACTTAAGCTTATGCGCTCCTACACAAAAAAAGAACCAAAACTGTCCTTCTTCCAGTTCTGATTCCTTTCTATTTTATTTCGTGTTATTTTTTTTCTGATACGGCTGTTTCGTCTTATGTTCTGTCTTGCGCCCAAATGGTTTTCTTTTCCCCTTAGCAGCATGCTTAATAGCATCCGCAATGCGTTTGTGGTCGCGCGCCTCTACTTCTTCTTTATTGAATATCCTTAATTCATCAACTTCTGTCAGACGCACATAATTAGGATATGCTGTGTATTTCATATGGCATTTATTGCATTCATAAGTGTTGAGTGTGTCGCCATTTGGCATCATCACTTTGAGTATAAGACCATACTTGACTGTCCCCTCACAGTCTTCCCTAATACACCTATTTATTCTTTTATCATAGACGTAAAAAACATCACCCTCACGCAATCGTATCTTTCTCTCAGGTGCCTTCTTTTCCATCTCTTGTCCTTCTCTCTTACGCAATTCATTCCCTTTTTACATTGTTTTTGATTATTTATTTGCCATCAACTTAACCATCGCCTCATTTAATCCCTTCACCGTCAACTTGTACATAGGAAAAATCTCCTTTATAACAGTCTCCGCCTCGCGCCACGGCGCTCTGCCCGGCGCCATCTTTGGATTCATCCACACAATCTTTTTGTAATGTCGTTTCATTAAATGTAACCATTCAAAGCCAGATAATCCACCATTTGGCCCCCTGTAATTGCCAGTGTTAGAATAAAGCTCCTCTGGTGCCATCGCTGCATCTCCCACAATAATAACCTTATAATCACTGCCGACATTGCGAAACATCCATTCTGTATCAATCCAGTCTCCATTCTCACACTCTGGTGTCTTGTACAACTTTGAATAGATGCAATTATGAAAATAGTATACTTTTACATCCTTAAAATGATTGGACTTATTAACAGACTGAAACAAATCATTCATCAATCTTGTATATGGAATCATTGTTCCGCCAGAATCCATTAAAAGCAATAGCTTTACTGCATTTTTGCGCGGTTTCATCATCTCAATCTGCAAATAACCACCATTGTTACAAGTCTTATCAATTGTCTGGTCAATATCTAGTTCCGACTTTGGAATATCGAGCTTTGTAGAAAACTGCCGCAATCGCCGCAATGCCATCTGAAACTGTCGGTTGTCAATTACTTTATCGTCTCTGAAATCTCTGTACTTGCGTGCACCGACTACAGCGAATGCTGATTGATAGCCTGTCTGACCGCCGACACGCACGCCACCAACATTTCCACCCATATTTCCAAAAGAAGTCTTTCCCATAGTCCCAATCCAAAAACTTCCTCCGTTATGCTCCTCATTCTGGTCTTTTAGACGTTGTTTAAATTTTTGTTCCACATCTTCTTTATCCACTTGGATTTCTTCCACTTGGTTTAGGTGCTTCCTCGCCTCCTCGTGGGCAAGCTCTATCATATCGGACTTGTCAAGCCAACGAAGCATATTTTTACCAATTTCTGTCTCGGTCTTTACACCCTTGAAACACTCCTCAAATGCCATGTCGAACTTATCAAATTCCGTCTCACTCTTTACAAGAATCATTCTCGCCACATAGTAAAACTGTGTTAGTGAACTCTCGCAAAGCCCTTTATCAAGCGCCTCCTGCAAGTCAAGCCACTCGCCCAGTGAAACTTCAAGTCCCTTTTCTTTTAACGTATAGAAAAATTTAGAAAACATTCTTTTCCCTCATTCTATGTTCTGACAAACTGTTAGTGAATCTCCTGTCGCACTGTCTCCAAATCCTCATCCTTTTTTACAACCACACCGACAAACGGCAATTTTGACCGCAATGTATCCGCTGAAATACCACTAATCTGTAACGCATTAATCCAGTCAATCAACTCTGAAGTGCTTGGTTTTTTGCGAACATCACGCAACGCGCGAATATCATAGAATACTTGCATCGCATTCTGCATCAGATTTTCCTCAACATTAGGATAATGTGTCTTAATAATCTCCTCCATCAGTCCTGCATCTGGAAAATCAATATAATGGAAGATACATCTCCTCAAAAATGCATCTGGAAGTTCTTTTTCTGCATTGGAGGTGATAATTACAATTGGGCGATGCTTTGCCTTAACTGTGCGTTTTGTCTCATGAATATAGAATTCCATCTGATCAAGCTCCCAGAGCAAGTCATTTGGAAACTCCAAATCCGCCTTGTCAATCTCGTCAATCAATAAAATCACTTGCTCATCGCTCTCAAAAGCTTCGCCAAGTTTTCCAAGTTTGATATACCTTGCGATATCATCGACCCCTTCCACACCAAACTGTCCATCGTAGAGCCGCTGAATTGTATCATACATATACAAACCATCTTGGGCTTTTGTTGTGGACTTAATGTTCCATATGATAAGTTTCTTGCCGAGCGAATTTGCAACTGCCTGCGCAAGCATGGTCTTTCCTGTTCCTGGTTCTCCTTTGATTAAAAGCGGTTTTTGCAGTGCAATTGCAACATTTACACTTGCAAGAAGCTCCTCACTCGCCACATAATCTTGTGTACTGCTAAACTCTGTGTTTGCCATTTTGTATTTTTCCTTTCTATAATTTAATTCCAAAGTTTCATTTTAATTACGCATCCCTTTCTTTTTTACAACGCCTTTAATTTTTCAATACATGAACGAACCTTTGCCAATAAATCCGTCATCACAATTTCTCCTTAACTCCCATCTGCCTGCTTTAGCAGGCGTACAAATCAAGATGGTGAAATCTTTGATTTCACACTAATCCCAATCCTCATCATGCGCAATTTCAATTTTCTTATCACGTATCATCAAATCTTTCACTGCAGCAGCAGCCGGTTTTCCATTAAATAAGACTTCGTTCACCTGCTCAATAATTGGAAGCTCGACATCATATTTTTTTGCAAGACGCATTGCCGCTTTCGCCGAATACACGCCCTCGACAACCATCTTGACCTCTGCCATCGCCTCCTCCATTGTCTTCCCCTGTCCGATAAGAATTCCGGCACGCCTATTACGGCTGTGCATACTCGCACAAGTCACAATCAAATCACCAATGCCAGACAGTCCGCAGAAGGTTTCAAACTTGCCACCCATCTCCATTCCAAGTCTTCCGATTTCTGTGATGCCGCGTGTGATAAGCGCTGCCTTTGTATTGTCGCCATAGCCAAGTCCATCCGCGATACCTGCTGCTAACGCAACCACATTTTTTAATGCCGCACCAAGCTCAATTCCCAACACATCAGGGCTTGTATAAACGCGAAACACATCACTCATAAAAACAGATTGAATAAATTCCGCTGTTTTCTTTGTCTTTGCGCCTACCACAATCGTTGTTGGAATACACTTGCCAACCTCCTCTGCATGGGAAGGACCTGACAAAACTGCCACATCTGCCTGCGGAATCTCATGCTCAATTACTTGCGATAGTGTCATGAGCGTAGACTCTTCAATTCCCTTTGCCACATTTACAATAATTTGTCCTTCTGTCACAAGACCTCTCATATTATGCGCTGTAGTCCTTGTAAATGAAGACGGCACTGCAAGTACCAAAATATCCTTGTCCTTTACAGCTTGTTCAAGTACAGTCGTAAACAAAATGTCCTCTGCAAGCTTTACACCGGGAAGTTTATCCTTGTGCTCATGTTCTCTATTCAACATATCAATCTCATCTGATAATGCTGACCACACAGTAACATTATTCCCGTTATTGTGCAGAAGCACTGACAGTGCAATTCCCCAGCTCCCAGCTCCAATCATTCCTACCTTTGCCATAATGAACCCCCTAATTTTTTTTGTTTAAATACGTTTTTCTTTCCTCCTTATGTAACAGTCGTTTGATATTTGCCCGATGTCCCCAAAACGCAAGAATTGCTAGAAGAACTGTAATCAGATAAAGTTCATTTAACGCAGCCTGCTCCATGCCCCAAACACCTATTTGTCCGAAAATAACCATTTCTGCAATTAGCACAATCTCCACCACTAAAGAGCCTAGTGACACATAATGCGTTGCAAAAAAGATACCAAAAAAGGTAATCACCTGCGGAATAAGCATATATGGGTGAAAAAAAATCACAAGTCCTGCTGTACAGGCAATTCCTTTTCCACCCTTAAAACCAAGATAAAATGGAAAATTATGTCCCAAAATTGCGCCTGCTGCCGCATAAATCACCAACAAATATAAAATATCATTGTACTGCTCTCGAAACAACAACCGAACAACTGTCATTGCAAGTCCTGTCTTAATAATATCACAAAATAAAACAATTGCACCTGCTTTTTTTCCAAGAACGCGAAGTGAATTTGTTGTACCTGCATTTCCACTTCCATATTTTCTAATATCAATGCCATGCAGTCTGCCATAAATATAGGAAGTCTGAAAGCAACCAAAAATATAACCTATCAATAAGCAAACGAAACGAATCATTTTATATAAAGTCCTTTCCTATCTTATTTATCCTCTTTGCGTTCCCTAATAATAAATTTCAACGATGTTCCTTTGAATCCAAATGCCTCTCGAATCTTATTTTCAAGATATCGGGTATATGAAAAATGCATCAACTCTTTATCATTGACAAATATTACAAAAGTTGGTGGCTTTACACCAGCCTGTGTGGTATAGAAGATTTTCAGTCGCTTTCCCTTATCTGAAGGAGGCTGCTGTAACGCCACTGCCTCTGTGACAATCTCATTGACAACCCCTGTTGAAATACGTAAAGATTGATTTTCAATCACCATGTCAATCGTCTCAAAAAGTTTGTTTAAGCGCTGCCCTGTAACCGCAGAAATAAACACAATCTCTGCATAAAGCATAAAAGAAAGAGTATTTCGCACTCGTTCTGTAAAACGATAGATAGTTTTATCATCCTTTTCGATGGCATCCCACTTATTTACTGCAATAACAATGCCTTTTCCTCGGTCGTGGGCAATTCCAGCAATCTTGGCATCTTGCTCTGTGACCCCTTCTACTGCATCAATCACCAAGACCACTACATCTGCACGCTCTACTGCACTCACTGTACGAATAATCATAAAACGCTCAAGTTCTTCTTTGATTTTATTTTTACGGCGCAGACCAGCCGTGTCAATCAACACATATTCTCTGTTATTGTACATAATTTCTGTATCGATAGCATCCCGCGTCGTTCCGGCAATATCAGATACAATCACACGGTTCTCACCAGCAATTTTATTAATAATAGAAGATTTTCCTACATTTGGTTTTCCAACAATCGCAATTCTTGGTCGGTCGTCCTCTTCCTCGGTGAGTGCTTCCTTATCAAACAGCGCTGTCACTGCGTCGAGCATCTCACCAATACCAAGCTTATTGACTGATGATATTGGATAAGGTTCACCAATACCAAGATTATAAAATTCATAGACATCTGCTTCCATCTTGGTAAAGCTATCCACTTTGTTCACAACCAACACTACTGGTTTGCGGCTTCTTCTAAGCATATCTGCCACCTTAGAATCCGCATCAACTAGTCCTTGCCGCACATCGACAAGAAAAATGATAACATCCGCTGTATCAATCGCAATCTGTGCCTGCTCACGCATCTGCGACAGAATAATATCTTTGCTATCTGGTTCAATTCCACCAGTATCAATCATTGTAAAATTCCAATTTAACCAGTTCACATCTGCATAAATACGGTCTCTTGTAATACCCGGCGTATCTTTTACAATCGAAATCTTATCGCCCGCAAGTGCATTAAACAACGTCGATTTTCCTACATTCGGTCTTCCAACAATGGCCACAATCGGTTTCTTAAATCTATTTTCCATTAATTTTGTATCTCCATTTCTGTTTTATAATAGTATAACCGCAAGTTTTTAAATGATAATTCTAATCCATACACCAACGATATCGCAAGTAATCGTCATTACAAAAGAATTGCATCCAGAAAATCCTGCCCGCTTGATTTTACAATATCTATTTGCACTTGTAAAGCCTTTTCGAGTTCTACAAGCGTCATATCATCCAAAAAAACTGTCTCCCCACTCTTTAGAACATTCTGTGGTAACAACAACTTTTCTCCCAACATTTGCCCTTTAAGCTGCGCACATAAATCCTGTCCTGTCAGCAACCCAGAAACTGTTATCAGCTCTCCAAAAAAATCATTTCGTATCGCATAAACATGTATTGTAATCTGTGGAAATAATGTCATAATTTGCTCCGCCATCTCCAATATAAAGTTATACGCAAGCCTGCCTGTTGCAATCGATAGTTCTTTTGATGGTATTATAACCGCTTCTGTATGCTGTAACGCATCAACTGCCTCCTGAAACTCGTTTATCAATAGACGCAGCATACCAACACCATTTTCCAATTGCAGATAACCATCATAGCGCTCTTCCTCAGGTAGCTCCTCACCCGCAAGGATATACCACTCATCACTTGCATGAATAAAATGCAGACCATATTTGGGGAAAAGCTTGCTCTGCCACTGATGTACAATTGAAAGCACTTGTTTTGCATCCTCTTTTGTAAAAGGTTCTAGAGGAAACAATCCTTCCCGATATCTGGATAACCCTACTGGAACAACTGACACACTTTCCAGATTAGGCAGATATTTTGAAAGATCTGCAATGCTGCGCTCAAGCTCTGCTCCATCATTCATTCCTTTGCACAATACAATCTGACCATTCATTACAATCCCTGCTGCTGCGAGTCTCCATGCCTTTTCTAATGCCTGTCCCGCAAAACGATTGTTTAACATTTTGCATCGCAACTCAGGATTTGTTGTCTGAAAAGATACATTAATCGGCGAAAGATGATATCGAATAATACGATCAACATCCTCTTCAGACATATTTGTCAATGTTACATAATTTCCCTGCAAAAAAGAAAGTCTGGAATCATCATCCTTAAAATATAACGTGTCTCTCATTCCTTTTGGCATCTGGTCAATAAAGCAGAAAATGCATTTATTGTGACAAGAACGATACTCGTCCATCAAACCATTCTCAAAGGTAACCCCTAAGTCTTCATCATATTCTTTATCAATTTCAAGCAACCATTCCTCTCCTGATGGTTTGCGAATCAACACTTCAATATATTCATCCTGTATAAAATATTGATAGTCAAAAATATCTTGTATTTTATTTCCGTTAATCTCCACGAGAGCATCGCCCGCCTCAATCTCCAGCTCTTCTGCAATACTCCCTGGTGCCACATGTTCCACAATGTGTTTATGCTCTTTCTTCATTTTACGATTCCTTATTATTAGTCTTATTATTTTTATCTACTACCTCTTTAATATAATACTAGAAATTTCTTGACGTGTCACTACCTGAATGATATAAAATATAATAGATAAATCATTGAGAAAGGAATGAATCCCAATGTCATATTTAAAACAGCTTAAAAATGCTATGCCCGTAGCGCCCTTAAAGCTGATGGTTTTAGCTGGTGCTGCTGAACTTGGAAATGAAATCAATAATTATCTGGTGAATTTTCGCAACAAAGTAGACAATGTATATAACAATGACCCCGCCTTTCAGGGCTACGCTGAGAAAAATTACCTATTTCAATTTAGCACTCCTCGCTTTTACAGTGGAGAAGGAAAAGCAGTGCTGGACGAGACTGTACGTGGAAAAGATGTGTTTATTCTTGTAGATGTGTGCAACCACAGTTTGGCCTACACTATGAACGGGTACACAAACCACATGTCTCCCGATGACCATTATCAAGATTTAAAACGTGTTATCGCTGCAACAAACGGAAAAGCACATCGTATCAATGTGATTATGCCCTTTTTATACGAGGGTAGACAGCATAGACGAACAGGACGAGAATCCCTTGACTGTGCATATGCTTTCAAAGAACTTACCAAAATGGGCGTGAGTAATTTTATCACTTTTGATGCCCATGATCCCAGAATACAAAATGCCTCTCCTCTGAGTGGCTTCGATAACTTCACTGCGCACTATCAATTTTTAAGAGCACTCCTGCACTCAGAAAAAGATTTAAAATTGGACAAGGATCATATTATTGTTATTTCACCCGATGAAGGTGCGCTAGACAGAGCAATCTATTTCTCAACAGTGATTGGTGCCGATACAGGTATGTTTTACAAACGGCGCGACTACTCTACCATTGTCAATGGCAAAAATCCTATCGTTGCCCATGAATTTCTAGGAAATGATATTGAAGGCAAAGATATTATTATTATCGATGATATGATTTCCTCCGGCGAAAGTATGATTGACACAGCAAGACAGCTAAAGTCCATGAATGCTAAACATGTGTTTATCTGCACCACTTTTGGACTGTTTACAAATGGGTTTGCCGCTTTCGATCAAGCCTATGCTGACGGTGTCTTTGACAAGGTGATTACAACAAATCTCTGTTACCGTCCGTCAGAGTTACTGACAAAACCCTATTATCTTGAGGCAGATATGAGTAAATTCCTTGCCTCTATTATTGACTTTTTAAATCATGATCTATCCATCGAACCAGTTTCTACCCCAACTGAAAAAATACAACATTTAATTAAGCTGTATCAAAATGGTGGGGAAATTTTTAAAGTATAAAAAATAAGGGCTTTCGGAAATCTGATATGATACCTCCTAAGT
>BLMC01000109.1 GCA_011959805.1 Lachnospiraceae bacterium
ATCGGTTTGATGACAAATTTCACTTGGGTGCCGTGTGCATAAAAAGGAGACAAAGAACGTTTACCGTTCTCTATCTCCTTTTATACAGAGATGCCACCCACATACCCTTGTAACTGGATTGATTTGATCCTTTTGCATCTTAAACTATTCCTCTGTCTCCAGCGCTTCATGATAAAAACACCTCAAATGCTCTGTTTTGTGGCCTGTGAGTTCTTCACTCCTCGTATCTGGCTGGCTACCGCCTATGCTGATTTCATATTCACGTCCTGCTATCTTATTATTTCCATTCTTGTCATACAGCATAAAAGCTTCCCTTGGTAGATAAATTTGACATTGTCTACTCTCACCTGCTTTTAGATAAACTTTTTTTATCCCTTTCAGCTGCGCATTGGGTGTACCTACCATCTTCACTTTTACATACACTTGTACAGTCTCCATTCCATCTCTTTCACCTGTATTTGTGACTGTGAATTGCACTGTTACACCTGCATTGATATCTGGTTTTTCTTCTGTAAAAGCAATATCAGAATATTCATATTGTGTATAGGATAACCCATAGCCAAATGGATAAAGTGGTTTGTTTTCCATATAACGATAAGTCCTGTTTCGCATGGAATAATCCTCAAAATCAGGAAGCTCCTCTGTCGTCCGGTAAAATGTCACAGGAAGTTTCCCTTCGGGGTTTACCTCACCAAAGAGGATCCGGGCGATTGCTGCTCCTCCTTGCGCTCCTGGATACCATCCTTGTAATACGGCGTCAAGATTTTCATCCTCCCACGTAACTGCCATTGCACTTCCAGTCAACAGCACCAGAATGACTGGTTTTGCACTTTCTTTTGCAAGCTTCAGAATATTATGTTGTAATCCTGGCAGTCTTAAATTGGGTTTGTCCCCACTTCCGTATTCATTGCCAGTATCGCCTTCCTCACCCTCTAGGGAAGCATCCATCCCCATCACTGCAACGATGACATCGCTTTCCCTGCAAATGCCCCGCACTTCAGATGCTCGATCATTTTCCCGTGCCAATCCACTTGTCCTGTCCTTGTATAAATGACAGCCCTCAGAATAGAGGACACGCACATCATCGCCAACATAATCCTGAATCCCTTCGAGTATCGTCACATACCGCGATGCCGTTCCCTCATAGTTGCCGACCAAAGCTCTGCGATTATCTGCATTGGGTCCAATCACGCCAATCGTTCGAATTTTTTCTTTTTTCAACGGAAGTATCTGTTTGTCATTTTTCAGCAGAACCACACATCTCTCAGCCACCTGTTGGTTTAATTTCCGCATATTTGGGGAATCCACAACTGTATATGGAATATTTTCATAGGGATTGTCTCCCTTCTGGTCAAATACCCCTAATTTCATACGCGAAGTAAACAAATTTACTACAGCCTCATCCAGACGCCCTTCATCCACCAGCCCTTCCTGAACCGCCTGTTCTAGATACAAGAACAAAGAACCACAGTTTAAGTCGCATCCATTGTTCATGGCAAGAGAAACAGATTCGATTGGATTCACCGTCACGCCATGATGCTCATGAAAATCCTTGATTGCCCAACAATCTGAAACTACATGGCCATCAAATCCCCACTCATTGCGCAGAATATCATTTAAAAGGCGTCTGCTTCCACAGCATGGCTCTCCATTTGTACGGTTGTAAGCGCCCATCACAGTCTCCACTTTGGCCTCTTGAACACATGCCTGAAACGCTGGCAGATACGTCTCTCGCAAATCCTGTTCATTTACTCGTGCGTCAAAGCTGTGGCGCTGATCCTCGGGACCACTATGTACCGCAAAATGTTTGGCACATGCTGCCGTCTTCAGATAATTCTCATCGTGTCCCTGCAGTCCCATAATATAGCGTACACCAAGTCTGCTTGTCAGATAGGGATCTTCTCCAAATGTCTCATGCCCTCTTCCCCATCTCGGATCGCGGAAAATATTGACATTTGGCGCCCAGAAAGTCAGTCCTTTGTAAATATCCTCGTCGTCCCCCTCCTGCTGCATTGCAAACTTTGCCCTTGCCTCTGTGGATACTGCATCTCCTATCTGTTCCATCAAATCCTCATCAAAAGTAGCCGCCATTCCGATCGCCTGTGGGAAAATTGTCGCTGTACCTGCACGCGCTACACCATGCAGCGCTTCGTTCCACCAATTATACGCCTTGATTCCAAGACGTTTTATTGCCGGTGTTTGATGCATTGTCTGTGCAACTTTCTCACTTAATGTCATCTGCGCGACCAGATCTTCTGCCCTCTTGCGATATTCCTCTATTTTATTTCTGTTCTGAACTAATTCCATTTTGTGTATACCTCCATATTGTATTCTTTCCAAATTCCATTTTGAAAATGATATCTCTATTTATTTTCCCTTTTGCTAGGAGACTTCTCTGTGGACCATCACTTTCCAAATCTAATGAATTATCTATAAAATGGCTGAGCAGCTGCACATTAGCCCCAGCCATCTGCAGCTGCTCTATAAACAGCAATTTGGTATTTCTTGTACGCGTAATATCATTGACTTTAGACTCCTCAAAGCAAAAGATTTTCTCACCTGCGTTAAGGACTGCTTCTGCGTTCAAGCTCCTTTTGCATTTCCGCAAAAAATATCTCAGGATGACAGGCTTTATAATTCTGCATATACTGCTGCCACATTGCATCAAAATCATCTGTCATGACAACCCTCGGCAGATAATCCCGCTTGACACGATTCATCTGATCCCATACTCTGGCTGCCTCTGACTCCGGTGTCAGCATTTCAGAATAAGAATACATTGGATACCATGGTCCCGGATCTTCATTTGTTCCCAACATATCTACATAATTCCTGCATTCGTATGCTATCAGGCATTCCTTCACATCTGGTACAAGTGCATCAAAAAATTCACCTGGCTGATATTCTGGGGAAAATGCATTGATGCCATCACTCAGCATTCCCTCTATTCTTGGAAAATAGGAGTACATACAAAAGCGTGCACTGCTGTATTCCAGATTTCTCGCTGCCTCTCTCTGTTCTGGCGTCCTATAATAAACCCCATTCTCATTCACATTATAATCTATTTCCTCAACACCCCAATACCGAAGTTTCAAGATTTCTTCATCAAGAAGATCATTGATAAATTTCATCGCACCTTCTACATCCTCACAGCTCACCGTAATAGAAATACCATCTGCTGCACTGAGCTCTGCACCGCGTTTTACATGCCACTGATTTTTAATACTTCTGTCCATTGTAATAGGTAATGGTACATATCCACAACCTTGCTCAGACATTTTTTCAAGCGAACCATTGACAGAATATGCAAACTGCCACCACTGATCCACCATACCAAGTACCCTGCCACTGGCAAGCTTTTGTAAATATTCCTGATAATTCTGTGTGAAAAATTCTTGATCTACAATCCCTTTGTTATATTCTTCATTCAGTTTCTTAAAATAACGTTTGGCCGTCTCAGAAGTATTGTAATCCAACACTGTCAGAGTCTTTGCATCCACTATACAACTGCCATCATTGGGATAGCCGTCGAGAAACTGTGGCGGATTTTCCAGACAAAAATACCGCCAGTCATCACAGAGCACTGTAAACGGAATATTTTTCAGTAATTCCCCTGGGTGGAAAGGGTCTTCCATCACAGGATTTTCAGCAGTGTATGCTTCAAGCAGAGCAAAATACTCATCGATTGTTCGTATATCTGGGTAACCTGCCCACTTGAGCACACGTGTCTGTATCCAGAATGCCTCACCTTCATGCAATACTTCTACCGCCTTGCCATGTACAACACCAAATTGAGGAATCCAATAAATATGCCCGTCCGACTGTCTGAACCGATTCCACTTTTCTGCAGGCATAAGATTCTTAATATTAGGATAATCGTCCCAGTAATAATCAATAGGAAGCAGCGCCCCCGCGTCATACAGCGCCTCATTACCTGAAATAAAATCTGTATACTCTCCACTTGCAATAAAGCCTGCAATCGCCTCCTCTGAGGACTTTCCCACCAGCCATTGCTCGCGGCAGCGTGCACCAGTTTTCTGCGCAATCAGCTCCATGATCTCATTGTCTTCATCTATCTCATTTCCAGAGACATCAAAAAATGCTGTAAATTCCTTGATGTCTCCACTTTTACTATCATTTGTCATCCTTGCTGTCAATAACACAACCCCAACAACAATGCCTGCCACAATTTTTTTCCTCATTCTGCTGACCTCGTTTCCCACGTTTTCTATAATTTGATTATAATTATTTTACCGTGGTCAGACAAGCATATACCTTTTATTCCTTCACCCCACCAATTGTAAGTCCTGTCACAAAATATCTTTGCAAAAACGGATACAGACAGATAATCGGAAGCATGGTAAGAATCGTAGCCGCTGCACGCACAGAAGTCGGTGTCACTGTTCCTGCAGCATTCTTCATCGCCTCTGCGGATGTTCCCTGATTGGAAACAGACGATAACAATTTCATTAACTCATACTGTAACGTAGTCAGATGAGCGCTCATTCGATTGTAGAGCATGGCATCAAACCACGAATTCCACTGTCCTACTGCCACAAAAAGCGCTACTGTAGCATATACAGGTTTACAAAGAGGAGAAATAATTTTTAAAAAGATTGTTGTATAACCAGCACCGTCAAGCTGTGCCGACTCCTCAAGGCTGTCTGGAATTCCAGTCATATAAGTTCGTATTACAAGCATATTAAACGCACTGAACATGCCAGGAATAACATACACCCAAAAACTGTTTGTCAGACCAAGACCTTTATATAGCAAAAATGTCGGAATCATACCACCATTTACATACATTGTGATTACCCAGAACAGAGAAAGCTCTTGCTTAAATAAAAAATTCTTTCTGCTCACAATAAAGGCAAGGATTGCGTTTGCCGCCAACGCGAGCAATGTACCTACAACTGTTCTTGCGACTGTAATATATGCTCCCGTAATCAGGTTTTGTTTCTGAAGTACCGTGATATAATTTTTGAGGGTCCATTTTCTCGGCCAGAGATAAATCCCGCCCCGCAGCGCATCTGTACCATCATTGAATGAAATTGCGAGCGTATTCAATACAGGATATAGCGTGATGACCACAAATGCAATCATAAATAAAGTATTGCATACAACAAATACTTTATCCCAGGCAGAGGTCTTAATCTTATTACTATTTTTCTTTTCCATATGTGTCTCCTTTCTAGAATAAACGCTCTTCCCCGTTCTTTTTTGCAATTTGGTTCGCAATTATAATCAGGACAATGCTGACAAAGCTCTTAAAGATACCCGCCGCAGTACCGATTGAAAAATCATTTTGACTGATACCCCACTTCAGCACATAGATATCAATTGTTTCTGATACACTCTTTACCAAGCCATTTCCAAGCAGATACTGAATCTCAAATCCTGCATTTAACACATTACCCACATTCATCAGCAAAAGTATCATGATCGTCGGCTTGATACCAGGAAGTGTGACATATCGAATACGCGCCCAGCGCCCAGCGCCATCCATATTTGCCGCTTCATAGAGTGACGGATCGATCGCTGTAATTGCAGACAAATAAATAATCGCATTCCATCCTGTTTCCTTCCACACATTGGCAAAAGCCACAATCGGCCAAAAATACTTTGGATGTGCAAAAAAGTTAAGTGGCTGATCTAGTATATGGAATTTCAGCAACAGTTCATTGATGATACCTGAACTTGACAAGGCGTCATGCAGAATACCTGTAACAATAATCCACGAGAGGAAATGGGGCAAGTACGAAATCGTCTGAACAGTCTTCTTTCCCCCGTTGGATTTCACTTCGTTTAATAAGATAGCAAACACAATAGCCGCAACAAATGTGACAACCAGATTGATCACACCCATCGCAAGTGTATTTCGAATAACTCTAATAAATGTATCATCCGAAAACAACTGCTTGAATTTATCCAATCCTACAAAGGCCGAATGAATCAGTCCATCCTTGGGCTTGTAGTTCTGAAATGCCATCAACCAGCCGCCTAATGGAAGATAACAAAAGATGATACCATATGCCACAATGATAAGTGACCATATGATCAACACTTTCTGTTTCTTAATCTCTTTCCATGTTATGATTCTCTTTTTTTCCTGTGAAGCCATATTTTCACTCCTTTTATAAAGAGCGGACCGTTTGTTACGTCCGCCCTGTCTGATTGCTTATAGATTCGACACTTAGTTGTACTTTGCAGCTTCCTCCATTCTGCGATCAAGCTCTGTCTGCATCTCATCAATAAATGCCTGTGGATTGCATCCATTATAAACTTCCATGTATTCTTCCCATGCACTTTCAAAATCGCTTGCCATGACTACCTTAGGCAAATATTCATGCTTAATCTCACCCATCTTTGTCCATGCCATACCGCCCTCTGTAGCTGTTGTCATATTACTGGAATAAGAGTACATTGGATACCATGCTCCAGGCGCCTCGCTTGTACCCAACATATCCACATAAGTCTCAGCTCCATACGCATCAAAACACTTCTTTATATTTTCACTTAAAGCATCATAGAACTCTTTTGGCTGATTTTCCGGTTTCATGGCATTGATACCATCCCTACTTGTACCTATATACTGCAGAAAATAGGAATAAATACATGTGTGAGAAGCCTTGTATGCTGTATCGGAAGACTTCATTCTCATATCTTCTGTGCGGTAAAATTCACCGTCCTCGTTCACACTATAATCCACATCTTTTACTCCCCAGAAACGCAGATCATGAATTTCCTGATCCAATAAGTCATTGACAAACTGTAATGCGCCTTCAACATCCTTGCAGCTTGTTGTGATTGCAAGTCCGCTCGCCACATTCAGCGTTCCACCGGAATTGTGCCACTGATTCTTTATACCTTCCTCAATGGTGATGGGAAGCGGAACGTAATTGCAGCCTTTGAGATCAAGTCCCTGCTGCTTTAATGAATCATTTACGGTATATGCAAAGTCCCACCACTGGTCGATCATGCCCAGCACACGTCCTGTAGAAAGTTTTGAAATATATTCATCATAAGTCTGTGTGAAAGACTCTGGATCAACGATACCTTTCTGGAATTCCTCATTCAGTTTTTGGAAATATCTCTTTGCCGTTGGTGTTGTGTTATAATCAATAATCGTGAGTGTGTTTGGATCTACGATACAGCTTCCGTCATTAGGGTATCCATCAAGAAACTGTGGTGCATTCTCAAGACAGAAATAACGCCAGTCGTCACACAAAATCGTATATGGGATATTGGTTGTACCATCCTCCATCGTAGGATTTGCCTCATTGTAGCTTTCGATCAGGTCAAAATATTGATCCATAGTATGTACTTCGGGATATCCTGCCCACTCAAGCACTCTGGTCTGAATCCAGAACGCCTCATCATTGTGTGTTGTCGCCTTCTCTTCTCCATAAATATTGCCAAACTGCTGTATCCAATAAATATGCCCATCATCCTGCCTGAGTTTGTCCCATTCCTCCTCAGTCAGAAACTCCTTGATATTTGGATACTTGTCAATATAGTCATCCAGAGCCACAAGTGCGCCTGCATCATAGAGCTGCGCAGTGCCATCACCGCCATCAATAAAATCTGGGTACTCGCCGCCTGCAATCAATGTACCAACAGCTTCCTGTGCCGACTGTCCTGTAAGCCATGTCTCCTTAACTTTTACTCCTGTCTTCTCTGCAATCATCTGCTGAATTTCATTGTCATCGTTGATTTCCGTCCCAGGAACTGCAAAAAATGCTGTAAACTCCTTAATGTCCCCTGAATTAGCTGCATTATTGTTATCCTCACTCGAAACTGGTGCATCTGTGCCTGTACCAGTCGATGTCGTATTCGTCTCTCCTCCTCCACATCCAGTGAACATCGCTGACATCATTGTCGCTGTCAACAACACCGATAATACTTTTTTTGTTTTCATAGTATTCCTCCATTCTTGTTAAATTTAGCAAATTTGCTATTTTTATCACCTTTGTATCTGGTAATATAATTCTACTTTATAAAACATTAAAAAAAACCCAATAAAGAATATATAAAAACATAAAAAAGTATAGATTTTAGTCTATACTTTTTTGGTATCCAGCGACTGCTTCCTGAATTTGGAAGGTGTGCAGCCCTTTACTGCTATAAATTTGTTAATAAAGTAATCTGTATTCTTATAACCCACATCCTCTGCAATCTTATATATCTTGTCATCCGTCCGAACAAGTAACTGTGCAGCCTGTTCAATACGATAATTATTTAGATAATCCTTAAAGGACTGATTATATTTTTTGCGGAATACCTGTCCCAGATAGGCATTGTTAATATAGTACTTCTGCCCAAGATCCCGCAATGTCAGATTGTCCGCGAAATGATCCTTTACCTCCTGTTCGATCAAGGCAAGCACACCTCTTGACACATTCTTCCTAAGCTGCGCCAGATATTCTGCGTACTCACACGCAAATCTCGCCAAATGCACCTTGCTTCCCCGCATCAGACCATCCTCAAAAGAACTCTCGCTGATCAGATGTAGAATTTCCTCCTGATTGACACAATCATCCTGCTTCGTTGCGACATGAATCAACTGAAACAGTAAATAATTGATATTGAGATTTACAGTTTCTCCTATCGCTCCCATTTTACGCAGTTCCTCATACAGCTTGTCCACCGCCTCATGAATACGCACCTTGTCATTCTGTTCTATACAAGAAATCAAATTGTCAAGTTCTGCCTTGCACAAGAGAATTCCACCACTATTTACCTGAATCTCTTCCTCATAGAAATAAATACTTTTTCGGTCATGAAACGCCTGCAGGGAATTGAGCATGCAGGCCGTACCATAAGATTTTGATATGGATGCGATATCCACAACCTTCTTACCCACCAGCATCACAATCTTACTTTTTAATGCTAAACTCAAATAATTCAACAGTTTTTCCAGATATTCCTTCTCGGAACAACCGTTTTTTGCCGCCATGTAATCACAATAAATCAGACCGACATCATAGATATTTTCTTCGGAGGAAACATCAAGAATGCAGTGTTCCTCATCCTCCTTTAGAAATTCTCTACAGCTCTGGTAAAGCTTTCTCTGCTGGGAACGCATCTCCATATCTTCCACTTCCTCTGGATTCAAGGCATCCACCAACTGTATATCAATATAGCGCACTCCACTGGAAAGATACATGTGCTGAAAGACATATTCAAGATTGATATCATCATATTTGCCAAGCAATAGGGAGATTACATTTCTTGCAAGATATGCCCGCTCCATCTTTTTTTTATCCTCCTGCTGCTGAATCTCCGTAGCCGACATGTTGGCGGCTTTTCTGATAATCTCTGTCAGGACTTCTTTCTCGACAGGTTTGAGTACATAATCCATACAAGAATAATGAATCGCCTGCTGTGCGTAGGCAAATTCACTGTATCCGCTGAGTATGACAAAATATGCGTCTGACACCTGTTCCCTTCGTATGGTCTCGAGAAGCTCCAGACCCGTCATCTCCGGCATCTTAATGTCTGCTATAATTAGATCAACCTTGTTCGTCTTTAAATATGTTAATGCTTCTATGCCATTTTGCGCCGTTGCAACAATTTCACACCCCTCCTCCTCCCAGTCAAAAAGCAGGGAAAGCCCTTGCACAATAAACGGTTCATCGTCAACAAGCAGTACCTTTAACATGTTCACCAAACCTCTCCAAATTATTTCCGATCATATGGTATCCGAATCTGTACCATTGTTCCAACGCCTTTTTCGCTTTCCAGTGCAAATTTCACCTGATTGTCTGTCACCATTTTCAGGCGCAGACACGCATTGATTATTCCCACTCTTCCTTTCTCCTTAAGCCGATCAATACTTGCATCCCTCATTAGATCAAGAAGCTTTTGATGTTCATTTTCCTCCATACCATTACCAGTGTCTTCCACCTCTATACACAAATCTTCCTTTTCGATATAGATGCGTACAAAAATCCATCCCTGTGTTGTTTTGTTCTCAATCCCATGGATACAAGCATTCTCCACAAAAGTTACCACTGAGAGTTTGGGAATCTCAATATTAAGACACTTCTTCTCCACATCGAGGTCATATGACAGCCTGTCTCCAAAGCGATATTTCTGCAGAACAAGATACGCCTCCACAAACTCCATCTCTCTGCCAATTTCTACAGTATCTGTCGCCCATTCCACATTCTGCTGTTCCATAATAGCAAGC
>BLMC01000110.1 GCA_011959805.1 Lachnospiraceae bacterium
ATTTCACCATCCTGATTTGTATGCCCGCAAAGGCGGGCAGATGGGAGTTCGTGTGTGTTTGATTTTAGATAATTGTAGAAAGAAAGGGTGTAGAAAATGAAACTTGCGGAGGCATTACAAGAGCGGGCAGACTTGAATCGTAATATTGAACAATTAAAAAGTCGCTTAAACAATAATGTATTAGTGCAGGAGGGGGAAAAGACTGTGGAATCCCCAGAACAATTAAAACAGGAATTAGATTGTTCGATTGCGCGTTTAACGTATTTAATTGCGTGTATTAACAAAACAAATTGTGAGACAAAAATTGATGGACAAACATTGACAGAGTTGATTGCAAAAAAGGATACACTTTCGCTAAAAATCCATATTTACAAGGATATTGTATATACTGGCAGTCAGACCTCTTATCGGGCAAGAAACACAGAGATAAAGATAAAGTCTGCAATTTCGGTTGTAGATTGGCAGACAGAGATTGACAGAATGGCGAAAGAATTGCGGCTTGTGGATAATAAATTACAGGAGACAAACTGGAATACAGAGTTAATCGAATAAATTTGATTGTTAGCAGAAACAGGGTGAATGTCACGCGACGACAGCGCAAGTCGTAACTTGGGGCACACTGAAGGGCAGGTGTGGGGTTCGATTCCCCCAGAATTATTATGCTCCAATTGTGTACAAATGTATTGTGATAGAAAATTGTTATTACCAGACATTGACTGTATCTGTGAGGGTGGGAATGGGGAAATTAAATACATAGTAAATAGAGGATTTCTATTTTCCGTTTTCGTCAGTTTGCTTTTGGTTATATTATTGGATACCTGTACTTCAAAATTATAGATACAGTCTGTCAATGATAAGATATTAGATTGTGTTATAGTTAATACATATGAAGATGTGATAATAAAAGAAAAATTTAGTCGAAAGTGAAAAGGAGACACAATGGATGGAAAACTGCGAAACATGACTTCTATTTATATTAGAAAAGACAATAAAATTTTATTACTCTACCGTCAAGGTGGACGTGTTGTAAATGATGTGTGGGTTGGCTCAGCAGGTGGACATTTTGAGACATTTGAACTGAATGATGCGAGAGCTTGCGTATTGAGAGAGTTGCAAGAGGAGTTGGGAATTACAGAGAATGCAATTACAAATCTGTGTCTACGCTATGTGACACTGCGACGGTCACAGGGAGAACTTAGACAAAATTACTATTTTTTTGCAGATTTAAAGGATGGGGTAGACGAGAATCTTTTTTCCAATGAGGGTATTAGCAAATGGTTTCCACTTGAGGTGCTACCTTCTTTAAATATGCCATTTACGGCACAATTTGTCATCACTCATTATTTAAAAGAGGGATGCTATACAGATATGATATATGGTGGGATTGCAAACAAAGAGAAAGTAGTGTTTATAGAGCTTCCAGCATTTTAGAATTGGATAATAATTCAAATTGATAAATACGACAAACTATTGTATAATATTTCCAAATATGACAGATTTTGCTAAGAAACAATTAATTTATAACTTACAAATTGTAAATAAATAACATAATAATCTTGCATAGGAGATATGTTTGAGAACATAAGTATGCAAGATTGTCAAGTAGTTATTGATTAATTTTTCTAAAGAGTTCTTAGGGTAAGGGGGAAGTTATGTACACAGTTGTATTTATTGATACAGAGGTTAGTGTTGACCGCGATACTGTAGTGGACTATGGTGCAGTTGTGGACAGAAGCACATATATTCATACAAAATCAGCGAAAGTGTTTGAAGACTTTCTGATCCAGAACAGCACTGGTAACAAACGGTTTCTGTGTGGGCACAATATTGTTCATCATGATACGAAATATATCAGACAGCAGATGCAAGCAGCAGGGATTACGGATATGATTGATACCCTTTATTTGTCACCGCTGTTGTTTCCAAACAAACCCTATCATGCGCTGCTCAAAGATGATAAACTGTTGACAGATTCTTTGAACAATCCTTTAAATGACTCGATAAAAGCGATGGAATTATTTTATGATGAGGTGAATGCCTTCCACAACCTCAATGAGATGCAAAAGGATATTTATGTATCCTTACTCAGCTCAAAAGAAGAATTTCGTGGCTTTTTTTCGTATTTTAATTATTATTCGCGAGGAGATGCTTCCTCATTAATCAAAAGTTTTTATTATGGAAAATTGTGCAGCAACAGTGATATTGCATATATTGCGGAATCTTATCCAGTGGAGTTTGCCTATGTGCTTTCAATGATTTCTGCAAAAGATACCACTTCTATAATACCAAACTGGGTTGTTATGGAATATCCGGCAGTTTCTAATATAATTCGTCTGTTGCGCAATACAACCTGTGTTGAGGGCTGTCCATACTGTCATAGCAAACTAAATATTCACAGGCGTTTAAGGCAGATTTTCGGGTATAATGATTTTCGGAAATATGATGGGGAAAATTTACAGGAGAAGGCAGTGCAGGCGGCGGTTGACAATCAGTCTTTGCTCGCCATTTTTCCTACAGGCGGGGGAAAATCAATTACATTTCAGCTTCCAGCGCTGATAGCGGGAGAACTTTCCAAGGCATTAACTGTTGTGATATCACCGTTACAGTCTCTTATGAAAGACCAGATGGATAATTTGGAGAAGCTTGGAATTGTGGACGCTGTGACAATCAATGGATTGCTTAGTCCAATTGAACGGGCGGAGGCTATTGAACGTGTTGAGAACGGGCTTGCTTCTATATTGTATATTGCACCGGAGTCCCTGCGTTCTAAGACAACCGAACGCTTGTTGATGAAACGGATAATTGCGCGTTTTGTGATAGATGAAGCACACTGTTTTTCAGCATGGGGACAGGATTTTCGAGTGGATTATCTTTACATTGGTGATTTTATTCGAGAATTGCAGGAGAAAAAACAATTGACAGAACGGATTCCGGTTTCGTGCTTTACGGCGACAGCAAAGCAGAAAGTTATCAGTGATATTAAGGACTATTTTAAGCAAAAACTGGACTTGGATCTCGCGCTATACACTTCAGGTGCAGGTAGGAAAAATTTACGTTATGAGGTGCTCTACAAAGAGAGTGATGAAGAAAAATATACAACGTTACGTTGGCTGATTGAACAAAAAAATTGTCCAACGATTGTGTATGTATCAAGGACAAAGCGCACGACAGAGCTTGCACAAAAATTGTGTGATGATGGAATTGCTGCGCTTGCATTTAACGGAAAGATGGATAGCGCTGAGAAACAGGCAAATCAGGATGCTTTTATTCGAGACGAAGTGCAGGTGATGGTAGCGACTTCTGCTTTTGGAATGGGGGTGGATAAGCCAAATATTAAGTTAGTCATACACTATGACATATCGGACTCATTGGAGAATTATGTACAGGAGGCAGGACGTGCGGGCAGAGACCAGAACTTACAGGCAGAGTGTTATGTGTTGTTTCATGACAGGGATTTGGACAAGCATTTTATGATGCTGAATCAGACAAAATTGAGCATTAGCGAGATTCAGCAGGTCTGGAAAGCAGTTAAGGATTTGACAAAAGGCAGGTCGGTTATACAGCGCACGCCGCTTGAGATTGCGCGTCAGGCAGGGTGGGATGAGAATGTGGTGGATATTGAGACTCGTGTAAAGACTGCAGTGCAGGCATTGGAGAACGCTGGTTATATCAAGCGTGGAAAAAATGTACCACATGTTTATGCCACAAGCATTCTTGTCAAAAATATGATGGAAGCCTCATCTAAAATTGAGATGTCTCTAAAAATGAGCGAGAAAGAACGCTCGAATGCTAAGCGGATTATGAGTATGCTGATTTCGGCAAGGAGCATAGTGAATGCACAAAATGACGATGCAGAGTCCAGAGTGGATTATATTTCCGATAGGCTTGGCATAGAACGGCAGGAGACATTCAAGCTGCTTCAGATTTTGCGGGAGGAAAGTATTCTTGCAAACACAATGGATTTGACAGCCTATATTCTAAAAACGGACACGGAGAATAAATCGCTGAATGTATTAAAGAAATATGCCGCTGTAGAGCAGTTCCTTGTTAGCAGGATTAGTGGAGAAGGGCAGTACATTAACCTCAAAGAATTAAATGAGAGTGCTATCAACAGTGGAATAAAAAATGCGACGATAAACACGTTCAAGACTGTGTTTTACTATTGGACAATCAAAAAATACATTAAAAAAAGCATCGAAAACACGACTGCACGCATTATCATTATACCAGAAATTTCCATGGAGGCATTATGGGAACAGCGTCAACAGTGCATTCGCCTGTCTGATTTTATTGTGAAATATTTATTTGAAAAAAGTAGGGAGATCACGGCTAGTGAGGAGCAGTTGGTGGAATTTTCTATTCTGGAATTAAAGAAGGAATATCAGAAAAGCAAAGCACAATCGAGAGAGGATATTACAGATAAGGAGATTGAGGATGCACTTTTGTATCTGTCCAAGATTGGTGCAATGAAACTCGAGGGCGGATTTCTTGTATTGTACAGTGGAATGCAGATTACACGGCTTGAGATGGATAACAAAATTCGATACAAAGCGGATGACTATAAAAGTCTAAATGAATACTACAAACAGAAGATACAGCAGATCCATATTGTGGGTGAGTTTGCAAACATGATGGTTAGAAGTTATAATGAGGCATTGCAATTTGTGAAAGAATATTTTCAAATGGACTACAAACTGTTTATCGCTAAGTATTTTAAGGGAAATCGAAAAAATGAGATTAACAGAAATATTACACCTGATAGGTACAATAAGCTTTTTGCGGAACTTTCTAGTGTTCAGCGAGAAATTATCGACAACAATACATCAAAATATATTGTTGTGGCGGCAGGACCAGGAAGTGGAAAGACAAAGGTTCTCGTGCATAAGCTTGCTTCGC
Organism: Lachnospiraceae bacterium; assembly: GCA_011959805.1. Classification (GTDB taxonomy): domain Bacteria; phylum Bacillota; class Clostridia; order Lachnospirales; family Lachnospiraceae; genus COE1. The sequence continues at coordinate 4,897 of BLMC01000110.1, forward strand.
TGATGCTGTTGGAGGATGTGAAACATGAACAACTATTAATGGTAACATTTTCACGGGCAGCAGCGACAGAGTTTCGCAGGCGTCTGTATGATTTGATTGGGAATGCGGCAGGATTTATTGAAATTAAGACATTTCATTCTTATTGTTTTGACCTAATTGGACGAATGGGAAACCTTGAGGATGCTAAGACAGTTGTACAGGATGCGGCACAGATGATTCAGAATGGAGACGTGGAAATCGGGCGGATTACAAAGACAGTGCTTGTGATTGATGAGGCCCAGGATATGGATGAGAATGAGTACAGGATGGTTTGTGCTCTAATGGAACGAAATGACGATCTGCGCGTGATTGCAGTAGGGGATGATGACCAGAATATCTATGAATTTCGCGGATCGAGTTCCCGCTATTTTGAAGAATTTCTAACGCAGGAAAACGCCAAGAAATATGAGCTTCTCGACAATTATAGAAGCGCCAGAAATATTGTGGCGTTTGCGAATCAGTTTGTGCAACAAATCATGCACAGAATGAAAAGCACTCCTATTTTTGCCGCAAAGGATGGGGAGCCAGGTGTAGTGGAACTGGTGCAATGTGTAAGTAGAAATCTTGAGGAACCTGTGACGGTAAAAGCAGTTAGGGTACGAGATAGAGGAAGTGTGTGTATTCTCACAAACACGAATGATGAGGCGTTGCGTGTCGTCGGGCTTTTAAAGAAAAAAGGGGTTCGGGCAAAGTTGATTCAGTCCAATGATGGGTTTGATTTGTACAATATGATTGAGCTACGTTATTTTATGAAAAAAATTACAAAAGAGTTGACTGCGCCTGTGATTCCGCAGGAGTTGTGGGATGTGACAAAAGACAGAATGATATCCGTTTACAAGAACAGTAGCAATCTTGCATTGTGCCTTGCTATTCTGGAAGCGTTTGTGTTGGAAAATAAACGAAAGTATCGTTCAGATTTGGAGATATTTTTGCATGAATCCAATATCGAAGATTTTTTTATAAATGACAATCAAGATATCGTTGTTTCTACGATGCATAAGTCAAAGGGCAGGGAATTTGACGAGGTAATTATGATGCTTGACCATGTTTCTTTTGACACAGACGAGCGTAGACGGTTGTTATATGTGGGAATGACAAGGGCGAAGAAGGGGTTGTATCTTTTTTACAATAACAAGGATTTTGACCGCTTTATCACGGAGAACGTGAGAGCACAGGTGGATAATAACTTATATGGACGACCTGAAGAAATTTTAATGCAGCTTTCACATAAAGATGTTCATTTAAGTTTTTTCAAGGATAAGAAAGATCTTATTCAGAGAATTATCTGCGGGACAAAGCTTTTGACAAGTGTCTTAGGGCTTTTTGTAGTACATAATGGTAAAACAATACAGATAGTGCGTTTTTCTAAAAAGTTCTTGGCAGAAATCGAGAAGAATCAAAAGCAGGGATATGTGATGGAGAGCGCTAGTGTGCGCTTTGTTGTAGGATGGACGGACATGACAGATGGCCAAGAATATCCTATCATATTGCCAGATGTTTACTTTGTTAACAAACTTCCCAATAGCTGACAATATCAAGTATCTGGATTTCAACAAATTGGTCAAATTTTTACAATAATAAATCGACTAAATTCTCGCTTAAAAATAAGAAAAATTACTTGCTTATTTTTATAATAATAAACTCTTACTTTTAAAGGAGGGGCAGAAGTATATTTACAAATATTTGACATGTTGAAGCACAAATAATATAATCAAATTAGCCAGGACAAAAAGGATTAGAATAATAATATAGGTGAACGGATACATAATGAAGTTAAAAGGAAACATAAAAGCTTATAAAGTTTTTGGTAGCGAGAAGCTGTTTTATAAAATGAATATAGATGACAGCGGACGGAAAGAGATAAGAAAAATATAAGGATATCAAGATGAATGTAAAAGAGTTTATTAAAAGTATACAAAAAAATCCAAAAATGTTTGTTGATGAAGTTCGTACAGATTATATAGAACATCTTATTTTGGGGTTCTTTATATGTTGTGATGTAAATAATAACGCGACGGATATTGATTTGCATTTTCATGCACACTTTTCACGCTGGCTGGTGCGTTGGATTTGGAAAAATATAGATAAAAAATACAGCCAAAAGTATTTTTCATGGAGTCAAACTTTAAAGGATATAGATATAACAAGTAATGAAACAGAGGCAGTAAAACTTTTTTTTGACTTGTCGGATATGTTTTTTGAAAAATATGAGGATAAAGAATATCCTTATAAAAGAAATTGCAGTAACAGAATAACTTTGAGAGAATATATAAAATTAATTGAAAAGAAACCAAAGGCGGTACTTTATGAAATTCGGATAGATTATTTAGAATATTGCATTGATGGTTTTAAGGGCTGTAATGCAATAAATGACTTTGGTGACGATACAGCAGTGCAATTTCATTATTACTTTTCAGATTGGCTTGTGAGGTGGATTCAGAAAAATAGAAATAAAAAGTATAAAAAACAGCATTTTTTCTGGTATCATACTTTAAGAGATATAACCAAGGACGAAGCAGAAGCAGTAGCGCTCTTTTTTACATTATGTGATAAGTTTTTTGAAGAATACGAAAATAAGAAATGAATATGATTGTCAGAATATATAAGGAGTTTTATGATACATAAAATAGAATGGAAAGATAGAAAAAATGTAATATCTTGCTATTTGTCAAAGGATGCTACACCAGATAAAAGTGCAGTGGCAGAATTGCATCAAATGACAGCATTGGAGGAGACCTTGGAAAGATTAACAGCGGTGCCAAGTTATTTTCAAGAAGATGCACCGCGGATTGAGAAGATAATCGTGACCCCAGATTTTCATAAAGGAGCTGGGATTCCAATTGGAACTGTGATGATGACAAAGGGTTTTGCGGTTCCGCAGGCGATGGGAAATGATATTAATTGTGGTATGCGGTTTTATACAACAGATTTGTCAGAAGAAAAAATCCGGCAAAAGCTACCAGAATTGACCAAGAAAATTCGTCATATTTTTTTTGAGGGCGGTAGACAGATTCCAATGACAGGGAGACAGCGAGAGGCGTTATTTCGATATGGACTTGAAGGATTGTTGGAAACATATCAGGACAGCAACAAGAGTGGATTATGGCAATATTATCAACCTGAGATTCAGGAGAAATGGTTGAACCGCACTGTGTTTCGGGGAAGCCTAAAAGCAGCGGAGACGGAAGGTTTAGAGGACTTTATTGGTGATTATAAACAGTTGACTTATGATGATCAGATTGGAACAATAGGCGGCGGGAATCATTTTTTGGAAGTACAGCGCGTTGCGGAGATTTATGACGGCCAGACTGCGAATGCATGGAATTTGAAAAAAGGTGCTGTAGTGATAATGCTGCACACAGGCTCTTTGACAATTGGACATCACAGTGGTTTGCTAAATCGTAAGATTTGTCAGGAAATTTATCCTGTTAGACTTGCGCAGCCAGAGAATAAGATTTATTCAATACCAGAGAACTGTACGATACAGAATGCGTGGAAGCGGTTCTGGTCTGCTTCTAAAAATGCTGCAAATTTTGGTTTTGTCAATCGTCTGTTTCTCGGCTTTATGATTCAGGAGGTTTTTACACAGGTATTGGGTGCATGTGATATGGAGTTGCTTTATGATGCGCCACATAATTACATCTGGAAACAGCAGATAGACGGTGAGAATTATTATATTCATCGAAAAGGAGCATGCTGCGCTGGTGGCTGTGAGGAGATGGAAGGGACGGAATTTGCCTATTATGGGGAGCCTGTGATGATTCCGGGGTCTATGGGCAGTTCCAGTTACCTACTTCGTGGATTAGGAAATTCTGATGCGCTTTGGAGTGCAAGTCATGGTGCTGGGCGGCAAAAATCCCGTGGAGATGCAATGAAAGGAAATGATGTGGCATTTCGCCAGTTTATGGAACGTTTTCATGTGATTACACCTATTGACCCGAATCGTACAGACTTGAAGGGCCGAACAGATATTTTGAAAAAATGGGAAGAATCTATTCGAGCAGAGGCGCCATATGCTTACAAAGACATTCATGAAGTAATTGCGGTGCACACAGCGCATAATATAGCGCAACCGATTGCGCGCATGGAACCGATATTTACAGTGAAAAGTTAAAAAATTCTATTATATATAAAAACTGTTACATGCTAATCTTTTTTTCAGACAGAAATACTAAAGAATAAGTATTTGATTTTGCGAACAATGTTGACTGGCCAAATTGTCTAAAAAATATCCTTAAAATAATAAGATGAGAAAAGATACAAAAGATAGGAAAAAAATCAAAAATGTGATAAAGTATAGTATGATTGCTTTGCTATCAATATATTTAATAATCTGCTTTTCTATGCGTCTTTCAGTGAGGGAGACTACCATTGCAATAGAAGATTGTATGTTATACTATATTGTAAATATAGATGGAATGAAGGGATTGGGACATAGCGTTGTACTGCTTGTAGATGAAGATGGAAGCGGAACAATAATTAGTTTTAATGGTATGCAGCGTACTTTGATAGAATGCCTTCTAGGGAAAAGCGGCGTTGGAAAGATGAGTATTGCAACCATGACAAAAGCGGAGACTGTTTTATTTTTGGAGACGGGCAACTTAAATTTGGACAAAGACCAACTTGCGGATAATTATGATATAGCACTGTATAGACCAATTACAGTAGAAGAATATGATACTGTATTAGAACAGACTGCTCCATATCTTGCAGCAGAGGAACAATTTGCAGTTTTATATGAGAACTGGGCGCTGGAGATAGATGCTAGGAAAAAGGAAGGATATCAACAGGATTTGGAGTGTTTAGGGCAAGATACAAGTCTACCGTTATATCAGATTTATACAAATAATTGTGACCATGTAGCTAGAATATTGATTGGCTCTGTCGATTTAGAGATGGAAGCATATTCACAGCGTACAGAACATATAACGCCGAATGGTAATTTGAAAGCCTTTGGCAGAAAGGCGCCAAATTGGGGTGTTATGATGCTGGGTACACAATCAATACAGGAAAAACTTTTAAATTTTTTGATGATTTTTTAATAAATTTTTTACAAATCAATGGTATGATACCAGGGTCAAAAGGTCAAGAAATCC
>BLMC01000111.1 GCA_011959805.1 Lachnospiraceae bacterium
TCCTCTGCACGGGTCTGTGCATAAAAAAACAGAGTGAAATTTATGAGTACAAACGACTTAGTGAACCATTACCGGAATATCCCATATTCTTAAATAAACAGTCCATCTGTATGACATTTTCAAGTGTCAATCCCACTAATATCAGTCGTTCTTCCATTCATCAAAAGCGCTGTCAATTTGTTCTTCAATCGTACTGCCTATATTGCGGGCATAGTAATTTATAAAGCAATTGTCTCCCGTTTGAATAATCCTGAATGTGTTTAATCTTCATTAACGTCATATCGTCTGATTTCTTTCATTTTGCTACACTCCTAACTTTATAGTATTTTTTGGTGAATTATCAATCTGAAGAAATTCTGTAAAACGTGCCATTTCGTTTACAATCATTTCTCTCATTTCGTCATTTGGTTCAACTGTCGGCTCCCACCACCAGTTTTTAATAATAAATTCTCCTGCCTTGCGAATCGGTTCTGCCTCAAATCTGGCAATAAATTGACCATTATATAGCACAGGCAATACATAATAACCATATTTTCTTTTTTCAACAGGGGTATACACTTCCCAGCGGTATGTGAAACCAAACAGCATTTCCAACATCTGTCTGTCCCACATAATGTTATCAAGCGGGGCAATGAATCTTACATAGCTGTTTGTTACCTGATTCCTCATATATTTCTTAGATTTTTTTGAAATATAAAAAGGCTCTTTGATTCCCTCTATCTGTATTTCTTCAATCCTATTTTTTTCTATAAGTGTCTGAAGTGTAGAACTGCGGAGTTCATTTTCACTTAAAAATCGTCCCTGCCAAGCTCCGCCTGACTTGTTCCACAGAAAGCCAACACTTTGGATTCGCCTCTCGACATACCACTCCAGAAATTCTTCTATGGTCATATTGGGATCACACGAAATGTTTTTACTGTCAATCACACGTTCTGTCAAATCAAAATACTTCTGTGTCCCCCGTTTGTCGGCTACAGTAAGAACACCAGTGTTAAATAGATAATCTAAAGCAACACTTGATAGTTTTTTATGTCCCCATTGACTTTCCCTCACTTCTCCGATTGAAATATCTTTTGTACCTGTCTTGCCATGCTTTTCCACAAATTCTCTGACATCGTCCAATATATTCAGTACGCCTGTCTGGTTACGGTATTTCAGGGTAGGCAGTGCATGTTTCTCATATTCATTTCGCACAAATTGAAAGAGGGCAAAGTCTTTTGCATCATAAATACTCATTTCTTTATCAAATCCATCAATTAATTTATGTTCCTTGTATAGTAGATCGTAAAGAACTGATTCACTGTAATTGTTCACTCTTGCCTGTAATACCAAATCTGCATTCCTTGCTACAACATTCAGTGGATCATATTGGATACTGTGTATTCGTTGCATAATCTTTTCGACACCTTTTTTTCCGAATAATGCTTCCGCACCGTCCAGATTGTGATATTGGCACAGTATACGTCTTGCCTCATCTTTTGGATATAATCTCATGTTTATTCCCCATATTCCATTTGTATTTCTTTGCAGGTTTTTATAATGCGTTCTTTTATTTCCTGCGGTTCGATAATCTTAGCCTTATTTCCAAAAGAAAGAATCACCCCATACCAAAATGTCTCATGTTTTGGTACAGAAAAAGAAAACTCAAAATCCCCATTTTCAAATTCCTGCGTAATCTGTCCATTTAGATATTCTCTGCACTTTGCTTTTATGACGGCTTTTCCGTATAATTTGACATGTACAATATCATTATTGCTATCTTTCATTTTAATGTCTGAAAAATTATGAGATTTTGTGAATTTTATCTGTGTAACTTGCAAATTGTCCATACGAACCAATTTAAACATACAATAATCCTGATATTTTTCATAATATCCAATCAGATACCAGTTATACCACTTATATTGCAGATAAATCGGTTCTACCTGAATATCTTTTACTTCATCATGACTATTTGTATAAGAAAATCGAACAACGCATTTTTTCGCGATTGCATCTTCTAACAGCATTAATTGTTCCTTTGTTTTGTCGTTTTCACTTGCGACACCCAGGTCCATGAAAACAGCAGTGTCCCTTGTATGGCTTATACTCTGCACTTTTTCCAGTACCTGTTTTAGACTTTTGTTTACATATGCGCTTGCCATTCCTTCCAGAGCAGTGACAATCCAATCATATTCGTGATTTGTTGCAACCTGTTTTTCTAAAACAAAACTGTCCATAATTTGATAGCCACCTTCTACACCATAAAAAGATTGAATCGGGATACCTGCCTGATCCAGCGATTCCAAATCTCGCATAATCGTTCTGGAAGAAACTTCAAATTCTTCTGCTAATTTCTGTGCTGATGTCCGACCATGATTCAATAAATAAACAACAATGCTTATAAGCCGGTCAACCTTCATTTTTTTCTCCTTTCTATCCCAGTATAACAAACAAACTATGGCACCATTATGTCATAGTTTGTTTGAAAAAAGCAATTATTTCAAATTTTTCTTACCAAAATTCAGAGAATCTTCCGCTTCCACCCACATCTGCATATTTCCTTCAAAATACAATAAATCCATCGGCATACCGATGGATTGCATATATCAAGCAGCTCATCTATTACCAAAACATTTAAGGCACATTCTGAACAGGGAATAGCTTTCAATCCATCTTCTGTTTGATTGCATCTTATCCGTAAAAAATAACCTGCATAGGTAGATACGTTAATGCTATTATGGTGGATATTATATATTGCATAAATCATATTCATTTTTCCTGTCTTCTTTTCATTGATTTTTGGAAAGCATTTCAATCAGTTTCCCAATTCCCATATATTTTGTGTTATACTGTTTTATGTGATTTTGTTTCCTTTATTTTTTCTCATGATGCGAAGCTTCGTTTATCTGGGTTCGTAATGACCTATGGGAAGATATAACAAAAGGGAAACTTTAAGCGAAAGCTCATCTGCGATAAACTTAGTGTTTTCAAGAGTTGGCGGATATTTCAATAAATACAACAGTTAATGTTTCTTTTAAAAATCATCAAATCTCAATCGAGAGTTATCGTTGATTATTAAATATAGTCAACTCAACTTAAAGGAAGTGAACAAAAAATGAGAACTTACAAAATAGATTCTTTTATTTCTCAAAGTAAAGGTAGTGGTGAACGATATACAACAAGATTTGGCGGACAACCAGATTGGATTGGCACCCCCCAATGGCCGGTTAGCCTTACGTGGGATAATCGTCCATTAAAATTTATAGGGCAGATACGATTAAATGACTTTAATAGTGAATTGAAAGATTTGATTTTAGTATATATTTTTATAACACAACCAGAAGATAAAACCGACCCGTTTTTTGACCCTGATATAATTTATCCTGATGAGGGTGAGAATGCAATTATTGTTCAACCTAATGGAAAAATCCCAGAATATGTCCATACAGAGAAGTTCTGTGTTGGTCCAACAGTAGATAGTGAAACTATATGGATACCTCAAACAACCGAAAGTGAAGAAATGATCACCACGGAATTTAAGCAATTAGATATAGATAAATTTTGCGGTATCCCTGCCTTTTTCCAAAATAGTAAAGTTAAACCTGACGATATGTTATTATTACAGCTACATACAAATTGGTTGCCATTTTATATAAACGGTGGAAGTGAACCTACAATGTTTACATTTCTCAATGATAAGAAAGATGGAGGCTTTATCCTGATTGAAGATATGTAACACATAGACAGTATTTAATTTTACCCTTTGCCCTGTCTAATTTCTACTCCCTTCGTGTCCAATTTTAGTTTACCACTTCACTGTAATAGTTTTCGTCCTCTATACCTTTTGCATAGTCGATATGGTTACTATACATTTCGATGTGATACCCAGCTGCAATCTCATAGTCCCTGTTTTGGGGCAGCCATTCTGTAAAAATTTTTTTGTGAATATCTGGCAAAGAACCAGAATCCATAAACGCACCTCTGCATGAAAAAATAGCCCATGTATATTCGGGAACAAGATGTGTAACAAAATCCGTAGGAATTTCCTTGAGCGGATTATAATTATCGGCAATCAGATATTCAAATTCATTACCGTCCATGTCTTTATCAATAGACACTCCGTACATACTTGCGATAAGTGTGTTTTTGCCTGAATGGTTAAATTCCTCCCAGAATTTAGGAATTTCATTATCAGCGGTTTCATATCTGAATGTCGCTGATACTCCTACCACGATAAATGGGGCTTTTTGAACAATTTTGTAATCCATAGTATAACCTCCTGTTAAAACTAATTTTATTTTTAGAGGGGCAAATGACTTTATCATTGCCTCCCTCTTGCGTATAGCAGTAGGAGTAACACCATGAAAACGAAGAAATGCTTTTGTAAAACTATCTGGCGAATCATATCCATACCTAAGCGCAATATCAATTATCTTTCTATCGGTAGAAACAAGTTCACTTCCGGCAAGCGTTAGTCTACGCTTTTTGATGTATTCTCCAACTGTAAAACCACAAAGCATAGAAAAACCTTTTTGAAAATAATACGATGAGATTACTGCGTGTTTTGCAATATCCGCAATCGTCAATTCTTCTGTGATATGACTTTCAATATAGTTGATGGCTTTACTGATACTTTCACTCCATTCCATTCTGTTACCTCCTCTGCATTTATAGATTACATTTTTTTTAAATTGTTTGCCCGATTTTTTGTGCTCGTATTTGTCCAAACTTTATACAAAACATTTTACACCAATCTTTTCGAATTACAATTCAACATGACATGCGTTCAATAAAATTTAGGAAAAATATCTCTTGAAAGATATAGGTATGCGTTGAGAGGGATTTCGTAGCAGTTATGCATATTTTCACAATGCTTTGTCTTTTGATCTTTAGCTTCTTTGGTTCGCAATAGTGTGGTGCTGGCGGTCTGTCGCTTGTTTTTGGTTCCTTGCTTCTTTATCGTACATGAGCATTCAGAGAAGGATTATCAAGTGTGTTTGTAAACTTTTTGAGAAAAAAATATAGCGCATTGAAGTTTTATTCTTAAATGCACCACATCTTGATTCTCATAATGTTCCGTCAGAGATTATTATTTGAATTGTATTTAATATTTTCATTCTTAATTTTATCGTTTATTACTGTAATAAACTCTGATGTGCAATTTAAAGCACAAATCAGCCTATTTTCTTCATAATCCCTGCATCAATTCCGTATACTTCGTCACACAGAATATCAATATCATCCCGAACATGACTTGCAATAATAATCAATTTGCCCTGTTCTTTCATCTTCAGCAAAACGCTTCTCATTTCCTCTACGCCGTTGTTATCAAGTGCGTTCATCGGCTCGTCCAGTATAAGAATATCTGGGTTTTCCATTAATGCTTGTGCAATTCCAAGTCGCTGTCTCATGCCAAGCGAATAATTTCCAACGTGTTTTTTGTCATCAGGATTTAATCCCACAAGTTCTATGTATTTTCGTATTTGATCTTCCTTAACCTTCCCCCTGATAGACGCTAAATATTTCAAGTTTTTTAGTCCCGAATATCTTGGCAGAAACCCCGGTGTTTCAATAATAAATCCTATATTTTCTGGATAATCCACATCTTTTCCGACAACCTTGCCGCCAACTGTTACTGTTCCTGTTGAGGGATATAACAAGCCGCAGATACATTTGAGCAGAACCGTTTTTCCGGAACCATTCCTTCCCACAATTCCATATATTTTCCCCATTTCAAATTTAACACATACAGTTTTTAAAACCTCTTGACTACCAAACGCTTTCGTCACATTTTCTACACAAATTTCACATTCATTTGCCATGAATATGCCTCCCTTTAATTCTACTGATTACTGCTTCCTTATAATTTGCGATCACACATAATACACTGAGGCTTACAATTGCAATCATGAAAAATTTCTCCGCGTATGCCAGATTGATTCCCCATTTTGGTGCAAAACCATTAAATAATTCTAGTTGCGTCAAACTTACTGGTGAAAATCCATATGCCCAGTCTAGCCAGTCATTTGAAACACATATATCCAAAACAGCAATTAGCGCCCCTGCGAATGTTCCTACTGATTTAGCAGTTATCTTATTTCCAAAATAGATAAGCAATCCAATACACAGAATACAGGAAAATTCCAGCAAGATACTTATAACCAGCGCATCGACAGGTTCATATTGTCGTATAATATTCGGAGAAACCGACAATTCCACGCCAAAATCTGCTCCGGCATTTGTTTTCCCTAATGTCCCCCAAATCTTGCCCCATTCGTTTGACCATGTAATATGCCCAAGAAAAGGAATCATCGCTGCAATTACCAGACTAGTGATATAAAGAATCGACGTTTTTAAAATATAAAAAATCTGCCCCAATCCCCATGATAGTTTTCCTGCTCTGGAAATCATATATTGATAGGATTCATCCTCAAATGGGGCATTACAAAACAAAATAACTGCACAAGCTGCTATAACAAACTGAATCCTATAATTATTGACTAAAAAAACAAAGGCAAACGGTGTAATATCTATATGCATGACCCGGCTGAAAGTTAAAACTGCAGAAAGGCTTTCCATCACATACAACACGACAATGGTAAGGACGAACGGTATTCTTACATTTTCCCATAACATCCTCATATTGTATCTCGATACCTTATTTGCTTTCATAAAACATCCCATCTTTAAGCCCTCTCACCATCTTTCTTGTAAAAGCACATCCCATCAAAAAAACCAAAACGCCTGAAACAATGGCAGCAATCATAACTGTGTGTCCGCTGTCCTTAATCACGGTTCTGCCTATCAATATCTGATCAAGCCGCCATTTATCATTAATGGATAACATCTGACTTATTCTAACAATCACATAGCTCCCAAAAAATGAGAACATCGTAATGACTAATCTATCCGTTAAATATAATGATGCAAACATGGAAGCTCCAGCCCATATCATTCCACGCATAAATCCAAGTGCTGCCTCTGTCATGCAGTAATGAACTGGGGAATGAACTGCCAACCATTTATGAAATAAATCTTCTGTATTGGCAATTGATGTCGCATAATAATCATTTATCATCGGAAATCTCATACGCAAAAATAGAATCAGCAAAACCGTGCCAAATGCAACAACCAATCCACTTATCAGGATATTTACTATATATTTCACAGCGCCATATCTTCGCATTCCCTCTCTGGAAACAATATACGCAACCGCCCTGCTGTTTCTTTCCTCGCAAAAGCTGGTCGCAAAAGGTAATACCGCAAAAACAGGTAATATATATTTTCTGCACATTCCTCCGAAGGCAGAATTACTCGTAAAATAATATACGCACCAGACGGTATTGCCACTTTGTATTGCGCCTATCAAATCATTCCATGAATCAAAGCAAATGCAAAACATAACGCCAATAATTGCTATAACAGTGCTTATATTTATTGCCCTCTTCCATTCATTTATGAATACTCTGCTCACGAAATTTCCTCTCCTGTGATTGCATTAAACCGAATTGAATATCTGCTGTCTTCAACTGATTGTCCATCTACTTCAAAGTCAACGCACCATACCGGAATCAAATCCATCTCCGTAAAGGAATCCTCCCTCAGAAGCGGGAAATACTCCATCCAGATATTTTTTGCCTTAAACTCGCTTGTCAAAATTACATCGCCAAATTTTTTCATAATTGCTTCTTTGATACCATCTTCATCTATAATAGCCGCTTCCTTCTGATGTTCCTCATAAGGCTCAAATATTCCCATCATACTTATCATTTCAATCCCATTATTTGATAACAACACTGTTACAGTAGCCGGATAAGCTAGAAATCTCTCGCTCGTTTGCCTCAAATTTGGCTCATTTCGGTATACGGGAATCCCATTTACATTCATTCGAAAAATGATTCTGTATACTTCCATATCTTGTTCAAATGTATCGCTTCCATATCCCTTTGCTGACAAAAACTGATAATCGCTATCTTCCATAATTGCTTTTTTCACGTTCTCAAAATCCACTGAATCCATAGCAACCACATCAAGAGCCTCCAGTTCTCCGCCCACGTCAAACATTCCTACCATATTTTGTATCCTTGCAACAGCATCTGCCTGAGACATAAATGGCAAATCCCTGTCATCCGCCAATCCCATCTCCCCCGCATAGGAACAATAGGTGTCCAAATGGTTTGCCATATCATTTCTTTGATAGGTAAGCGAGCCGCCCGTAAATTCGTCGCTTCCATCATCAACAGCAAGGTTCCCTTCCGCATTTTGCCCTATTGCTTCCTGCACTTTATCATAGTCAAATCTTTTTAACTGCGTAGCATATTCATAAAGGTTATTTTCTGGCATTTTCAATTCTGCACTGATGAACAAATTTTCATCCAGTTTTTCATCTATAAAAATTATTGTGTCCTGTTCATTTCCAATATCAATATTTGTTTCATACTGTGCCTCAACCATTTGAGTATCTGTTCCTGTACCATAGTCAATGCTTGGTACTTCTCCCTGAGATGTATTAGCGCAACCACCTAATAATGTCAGAAGAACAAGCATACTCATTGAAGCTATTACTGTCTTTTTCATCTTTTTCATCTATCCTCCATAATAAAGCTTCAGGATACACAAGGCATCCCGAAGCCTTATCTTAACATTATTTAGTACCTTAACTTTCCAATATTATAACCCGAAACAACCTGGAGCCTCAAAAATGCTGGCTGATATTCCTTGCACATCGAGTGATATTATAACTCGATGTGCAATCGCTTAAAATACCAACAAATCAAAGCCTCATATTCTTCAAGTTATAAAGAACAAAAAGTTAAAGTTAGTATGTTACTTTTCCTGATACACGCAATGCAACACTTGTGGTACTGGTGTCATCTTTTTTGCCCCTCATATAATACGTATCAGTCTTATTGACATAGGTGGAATATGCGTAAGGCTTAGAATACTCAAAAGAAGTATGTATTAAATATGGACTTACCGCCACATTATCAGCTTTCCTTATTCTCGCTCCAAAAATATTAGACGATGAAATATTACCCTGATTAATAGTTAAATAGTAATACTGCTCTGTGTCATTCTTTTTACCCGGATTAGTGGATAAATCATCTTCAGGTCCATCGCTATAAAATGTCCAATTATACCCCTCTGTAACCGCCATAACCGGCAGTGAACACACCATTGACAACATTAAAACTGCGATTGTACCAATAAATTTTTTCTTCATCATTTGGTCTCTCCTTCCTTTCAATGCAATAAATTAAATTTTTCTTTTTGCTATTCTGTGAAATCAATGACAATTCCCATTATCCACGTTTTATTCATGAGTTCAACCCTTCTTGCACCAAACGACACTTTTTACCTTTATTTGGTCATTTAGGCAATATTTTTCACTAATTTCTTCAAAATGTAAGAAAACTGCAATCCCACAGACAACACAATACCGATTGAAATACATTTACATATGTATATAACTGACATACAAACAACAAAGCATCCATAAGCAAAAACATTATTACCAACACAGTCGTTATCCTTTTATAACAACTATGTTCTTCTTGATTTAACACCTTGTTCTCATTGTCAATCGGGCTAAAACAAATCAGATTTACAGCCGACCCTACAGTAATCAATACAATTGTTAATCCACATTTGATGCAAAATGACATGACTATACACAATAATAATAGCAGGCATAACCATATCAGGCACAACCATGCATGTTTTGTATGATATCCTCCTGCCGCGCCGGGAATTTTGCCAAAAGTTTACTCACAACCATGCATGTTTTGTATGATATCCTCC
>BLMC01000112.1 GCA_011959805.1 Lachnospiraceae bacterium
ACTACTTTTCGGTGTTTTCGCGGGTCCCAAGTTCAAAAATCCTCTTGCAAGCTTGCTTGCATCGGATTTCTTGACCTTTTGACCCTGGTATCATATTGTTTTACACAGTAATCACTTTGCACGCGCCAAGCGCAATCACGACAGCGCCGAGTGCAATACGATACCAGCCAAACACCTGAAAATCATGCTTTTTAATATAGTCCATCAAGAATTGAATGACAAAAATAGAAACAAAAAATGAAACCAACATTCCAATGATTAACACACCTGCCTCAAGTGTTGTAAATGAGAGCCCAAATTTCACTATTTTTAGAAGACTTGCGCCAAACATAACTGGTATGGCAAGAAAAAATGTAAATTCTGCAGCCACATCTCTTGAAACGCCAATGAGCAACGCACCAACGATGGTAGCACCCGAACGCGATGTTCCCGGAAAAACAGCAGCAATTAACTGAAATATACCAATCAGAAAAGCAGTCTGAAACGTGATATTATCAAGCTCTTTAACCTTTGCCTGCTTTGTCTTGTTTCTGCGTTCAACTACAATAAACGCCACACCAAACACAATCAAAGCCAACGCCACTGGTATTGCATGATAGAATAACTCTTCAAACACATCATCAAACAGTAAACCCACAATTGCCGCTGGAATACATGCCACCACAATTTTTAGCCACAACATAATTTTATCCATCTTAATCACAGGATTTGATTTGTCCTTAAATTGAAAGGGGAAAATTTTACTCCAGAACAGAATCACAACAGCCATAATCGCACCGAGCTGAATGACAACCAGAAACATATCCAAAAATTCTGGTGTGCAGTCAAGTCTGATAAATTCATCCAATATAATCATGTGCCCTGTACTGCTGACGGGAAGCCATTCTGTAATCCCCTCCACAATGCCAAACAGTATCGCCTTTAAAAGTTCTAACATAACCAACACTATTGCACCTGTGCCACATCTTCAGATGCAGTCCTTTCCCAAACTTTTTCTTTTATTATCATTTAATGCTTCCTATCTCCAAAAAATTCATCAATTCTTCCCAGTGGTTTTTCGCATCTCGATATCCAAGCTGATACAGCGCCTCTAACTTTTCTCTGTCCTTCTCTATCCTTCCAATATCATTTGCCTTCTGTGGCTGAATAACAAACACTCTGCCAGCCTTTTCTTCCGCATCCAAAAACCGCATTGTCTCATTGTAACGTGTGTAACGATTGGCCGTTAACTCATAGACTTTGGGAAATTTAGCATACTTAAATTTAATCAAATTTAGCATTGCTGGAGAAACCTGTTTTCTGATATACCCCACTTCTTTTGTGAGAATAACTACATTCTTTCGATTTCCATCTGCAATTGCTTTACGAATCGGAATCGCATCTGAAATTCCACCGTCAAGATAATAGGAATCTCCAATTTTTACATTTTTGGACACCAGTGGCAAAGAAGCGGACGCCCTCACAGCAAGCGTATCTCTGTACATTTCACGCATTGGTTTATACTCTGGCTTTCCTGTGCGAATATTTGTCACCACTGCATACGCATTTCCCTCATATTTTGCAGCAGCATTATAATCATATGGGTCAAGTTTATTTGGAATTTTGTTGTAACACATATCTGCATTAAATAGATTTCCTGTTGTTAAAAGACTGTGTACACTACAATAATTTTTATCATTCAGGTAATTTAATGCCACTCTGTAAGCGCGCTTCTTCTGTTTTGAGATATAACTACACAGATGACATGCCCCCGCCGAGACACCATAGCAATTCTGGAAATATAAATCTTTCTCCATAAAATACTCAAGCACACCAGCGGTATATATCCCTTTCATTCCACCGCCTTCAAGCACCAGACCACAGTCTACCATATCTCTACCTCACACCATATTCCTGTGCAACAAACTTGCGCAGCGCTGGCATTGCACGTTCAACTTTCTCTGTCTCAATGCAGTACGCCATCCGAAAATATCCCGGACATCCAAACGTATCACCGGGCACAAGCACCAAATCATAATTCATCGCTTTTTTGCAAAATGCAACAGAATCCTTTTCAAGCGCCCGTGGAAAAATATAGAACGTTCCACCTGGTTTCACAACCTCGAACCCAAGCTGTACAAGAGTATCATAAATAATATTCATATTGGTCTCATAAACTGATAACTCTGATGTCAATCCCAGAACCTCCGCCACCGCAATTTGTATGATAGACGGCGGACAGTTATGTCCAATTCCCCGCGAAATCTGCGCGCACATTGGAGAGATTAATGTGCTGTCTGTACAGTTTGGATTCGCTGCAATGTATCCAAGGCGCTCTCCCGGAATAGAAAGTGATTTCGCAAAAGAATAACAAGAAAGCGAATTGTCATAATACTTTGAAACATAAGGTGCCTCTACACCACCAAAAATAATATCGCGATATGGTTCATCGGAAATCAAGAAAATATCATGTCCATATTCCTTCTGCTTCGCTTCCAACAGTTGCGCAAGTTTTTTAATTGTCTCTGTAGAATAGACAATGCCTGACGGATTGTTTGGCGTGTTGACAAGCACTGCCATCGTCTTTGGGTTTAACAACTTTTCGAACTCTTCAAAATGAATCTGAAACTGTTTTGTATCAGCTGGCACCACTTTCAGCACTGCACCTGTCTGATTGACATAATGATTGTATTCTGGAAAAAATGGCGCGAACGTGATCACTTCATCTCCGGGTTGTGTAACCGCTCGAATTGCATGTGCCACTGCGCCGGCAGCACCTGTTGTCATAAACAAATGCTCTGCTGTGTAATCCATTCCATAAGTTCTATTTAAAAACTCTGCAAATTTCAATCGCACAGATGGAATTCCTTGCGACTGACTGTAACCATGCAGCTCCATTGTATCACGCTCTTGTAACAACGCTATCATTTTATCTGTAAAAGCCTGCGGTACCGCCACAGAAGGATTCCCCAAGCTAAAATCAAACACGTTCTCACTCCCGATTTCTTTTGCTCTTCCTACTGCCCACTCCGACATCTGCCGAATTACAGACTTCGCACTTAACATTTCTTTATATTTTTGTGAAATCATTTGTCATTCCTCCATTTCTATTGATTGACTCTCGGAGTATTTTTGCACTCTGTTCCCCCATTGTACCACCGTAAATAAAAAAAAGCAATTTTATTTCGCTCCATTACGCTATGCCGATTCATATTCTATCCTATCCCTTCATAGAATGTACAAATGATTCAGAAGGAGACCCTTTTCTAAAATTATGAAAGATTATATTGAAGAAAGAGCGATCAATATTGCTGTCTATATTATCGACAATAATGCTACTGTGCGGCAAACTGCCAAAGCATTTGGTGTGAGCAAATCTACAGTACATAAAGATGTTACCTCAAGATTGATGCAGGTAAACCCTGCTCTCGCAAGACAGGCAAGGACTGTACTAGACGTGAACAAGTCCGAGCGACATATCAGGGGAGGACTTGCCACCCGTGAAAAATATGCACAATCAAGTAGGGGAAGATAATGCTTCCCCTACTTCATACGTTTGTATTAAATCACTCTTCTCACACATAAAATATCTCGATACAGCGCATTGCTAATCTTAATCCCTGTCTTGGCGGAACTTGCATGGACAATTTTTCCATTTCCAATATAGATCGCTACATGTCCTGGATAACAGATAATATCCCCCGGCTCCGCCTCTGCATAGCTCACTTCCTTTCCAACACTTCGCTGGGAAGTTGAGTTCCTAGGAAGGCTATAACCAAATGCTTTATATACAGACTGTGTAAAACCAGAACAGTCTGCTCCTTTTGTGAGGCTTGTACCTCCTGCCACATAAGGATTTCCTACAAATCCACAAGCATAGTTTGCCACTTCTTTTCCCTTTGCACTTCCTTTTGCAGACGCAACTGTTTCCTTGCCTGCTGTCACTTTTGTAGACGTCTCCTTTGTCGATGTGCTGTCATTTACAACACTATCGCTGGTATTATTGTTATCATTGCTGTTGTTATTTTTCTTTGCCTCTTCCTCTTTTTTCTTTGCCTCTTCCTCTTTTTTCTTTGCCTCCTCCTCTTTTTTCTTGCGCTCTTCCTCTTCTTTTTTCTTGCGTGCTTCCTCTTCTTTTCTCTTGCGCTCTTCTTCCGCCTTTCTGCGCTCCTCCTCCTCAATCTGCTTAATCTGCGCATTTCTCTGCTTAATCTGCTGTTTGTAAACTTCCGCCTGCTGCCTTGCCTTGCTAATCTGAACAGCATAGTCCGCACTAATTGCCTCCAACTGTGCTCTTGCCTCCTCGACACTGCTTTGCTCTTCCTCAAGTCCTTCTTGCGTCGCTTCTAGTTCAGACTCCTCTATTTCAAGCGTTTCTTTTAAGTTTTCCACATTCTGCCGCGCTATTTTATAATTTGTAAACATTTTTTTGTCATACTCATGCATCTTTTCCACATAATCTGCTTTATTGAGCATGTCCTGCATCGAAGAGGCACTAAAAAGAATATCCAGAAAAGAAGTCTCTCCGCTCTCATACACAGCCTTTACCCGAACTTTCATGGCTTCATATTGTTGTCGTTCTACTTTCTGCGCCTCCTCAAGATCAATCTTTGCCTGTTCAATCTGCGCCTTTTTTGCTTCTATTTCTTCCTCAAGAAGACTGATACTTGCCATAATCTCAGCAATTTCATTGCTGAGTACCTGAATCTCTTGATCAATGCCCTCCTGTTCATCTTCCAACTCATTGACTTGGTCATCAAGATCCTCCAACCTTCCCTCGTCTTCTTCATTCTGCTGTTTCAGATCATCTTTTTTAGCCGCCTGTACCTGACAGGGAACCAAAAAATTGTCAAAATCACATACAGCAGAAAATACTGCCGCACACAATCCAATTATCACCAGTTGCCTGTATCCCTTTTTCATGTGTAATTACCCCTTTTTCTGTTATGATTCCGCTGGCTTACGCCTCTTCCTCCTCAACAGTAACAATCTCCATCAATCGCTCAATCACCATATTCTGTACCATAGACATTCTGTATGTGGCAAATCCAACATCATTGATTAATTCTTCACCGGAAGTATATCCATATTCTTCTGCTTCCTCGTCTGCTTTTTGCTCAATCATTTCCTCTGTAATTTCCATTTTCTCTACTCTTGCCACTGCTTCCATCACTAGATACTGCTTTACTGTATCAGTGAACATTTCGTTCATCTGTTCATTGTACTGTTCTATCGTAACACCAAATGCATTCTCTACAAAAGTTTCCAGGTCCATATTGTACATAGACTTTGCCATCGACTCAATATATCGATTGTAATTTTGTGCTTCCTCCTCTACAAGATACTCTGGAATAGATTCCACTGTGCTTTCCTCCACCACTTTCTGCACAACAGCACTTTTTGTATTTGCCACATAAGCTTCCTCTGCCTCCTTCTCCAGCGCACTCTTTCCTGCTTCCCATACTTCCTCCTTCGTCTTATAGGAAAGCCCCATATCTGCCATATCCTCTGGTGTCACTGTCGCATATTCCGCAGAACCTTCTATACTATTGACTGTAACAGTAAATACTACCTCTTCTCCTGCAAGGTCTGCCTTGCGATAATTTTCAGGAAATGTCAAATTTAAGTCTACTGTATCACCAACATTTACCCCAATAAGCCCATCTTCAAAACCTGGAATAAATCCCCCTGAACCAATAGATAACTTATATCCAGAAGCGGTGCCACCCTCAAACGCCACCCCATCTTTTTTTCCTACATAATCAATATCTGCAACATCGCCCTTCTTAACTGGCCTGTCTGTAATTTTCCCCACTAGCAGCCTGCTGTTGATATAGCTTTCTATGCTTTCTTCATCCACCTTAGGTCGAGCGACAGTCACCTTCATTTTCTTGTAATCTCCAAGTGTGACATACGTATCGATGTCAAGGTCCTGAAATCCCACATAATCTTCTCTGTCACTCACTTTATCACTCTCTGTATCTTCGTTATCTGTACTTTCCTCTTCTATCGTAGAAGCAGTCTCGCTTTCTTCCATAACAGAACTTGTCTCCACTACCTCCGAATCCTTGTCAGACTTTTTTCCTCCACATGCGCTAATACTTGCAACCATAATTCCTGTTATACACATCAATACCAGTTTCTTTTTCATAATTCCTAATCCTTCCTTATTTATATTATTTTCCTTTCACCCTCATGAACTATATGATAACATCATCACACCAAAAACACAATGAAAAACCAAAAGGAAATCAACAGACTTTCTTGCACTTTCTGACATTTAATGTTAAAATATTACTGTTCACTCATCGAGCAATCTATATAAATCACTATGAAAATAGTAATGGCCATGTTATCTGTAATAATACAGATATCACATGATGTCAAATCTCTTAACAAAACAGAAAGGTAATCATTTCAGATGGCAGTAAAAATTATAATTACGATTTTAATCATTCTCGTAGTCCTTTTAGTGGTATTGTATTTTGTCGGGAAAAAGTTACAAAAAAAACAGGCTGAACAGCAAGCGCAAATTGAGGCTGCCAAGCAGACTGTCACAATGCTCATTATTGACAAGAAGAAACTCAAACTAAAAGATGCCGGATTTCCGGCCGCGGTGCTAGAACAAACACCCAAATATATGCGTCGTGCAAAATTTCCAATTGTCAAGGCTAAAATAGGTCCACAGATTATGTCATTAATCTGTGATGCTTCTATCTTTGATATTGTCCCAGTAAAAAAAGAAGTAAAAGCAACTGTCAGTGGAATCTATATTACAGATGTAAAAGGCATCCGCGGAAAACTCAACACAGTTCCCGCCAAGAAAAAAGGAAAGTTTCGCAGCTGGGTAGAAAAGATGCAAGAAAAAGCTGGTGCTAAACCACTAAAATAATAAATCGAGTAGGAAAGACTCCTCTTCTCCTACTCGATTTTTCTATATTTTTTTAATTAAGACACCAATTAGATTATAAATCCAATTTTAAGTCATTTCCTTGAATCCACCCCTTTTTCCGAAATGCACAGCCAATAATATAAGTAATTGCTGCTGGGAGAAGAAAACTAACGCAGATTAATCCAATCCAATCCCAAATTGTAACTGCTGTTTTTGTACCTGCAGCAATATCATTTAACCAGCCGGTATACACACCAATCTGCCCAACCAAACCACAAGTTCCCATTCCCGAAGCGACTGCTGCACCATTCATTTGCAGTTGAAAGATACAAGTTGCAATCGGTCCTATTATAGCAGAAGCAATAATCGGTGGAAGCCAAACTCTTGGTTTTCTAACAATATTTCCCATCTGAAGCATTGAAGTTCCTATTCCCTGTGCAAACAATCCCCCAATGCCATTTTCTCGAAAACTCATCACAGCAAAGCCAACCATCTGTGCACAGCATCCTGCAAGTGCAGCTCCCCCAGCAAGCCCAGTTAAACCAAGCGCCGCACAAATTGCCGCACTACTAATTGGAAGCGTGAGTGCAATCCCTACAATCACAGAAATAATCACTCCCATCAAAAACGGTTGCAATTCGGTTGCCCACATAATAGCTTTTCCAACAGCACTTGCTGCGCTGCCAATCGATGGTGCACAAAAAATTGCAAGCAATGCGCCTGTCACTATTGTCACAAGCGGCGTCACAATAATATCTACTTTCGTCTCCTTTGAAACTGCCTTTCCTAATTCTGCTGCGACAATTGTAATCAACAACACCGCCAGAGGACCGCCAGCTCCTCCAAGCGTATTGGCAGCATGTCCAACCGCCGCCAACGAAAACAACACTAAAGGAGGACAATGCAGCGAATATCCAATTGCAACAGCCATCGCCTCTCCGGTCACTGCCTTGGCATACCCTCCAATTGTAACCAAAAAATCCATGCCAATCTGCTCACCAATTGTAGAAAGGATTGTTCCAATTAAAAGAGAAGCAAATAAACCTTGTGCCATTGCCCCCAATGCATCAATACCGTAACGTTTTCCAGAAAATACAATGTCTTTCCTTCTTAGAAACTTTTGTATTCTTTTCATAATATCCCTCCATCTCATGGTAGTATAACACAAGCATTTTGGCATTTCAAGTTTACTTGTCTTGCTGTATATTTTGTTTCAACTCTCCCTGTATAATCAAGTAGCGAAGATTCTTTTTCACTACTTGCACACGAGGTACTCATCAACCTTGCTGATAATCTCTCTTCGGGTGCTCATTTATGTAAATATAAAGCGGTCGTCATACCTTCTATCAAAATGATATAACGACCGCTTCATTGCGCTTCAATATTCAATTTTTTCCTCTTTCTCGGACCCTTTCATCCGTTCTTATTCTTTTTATGCTTCTCTTATCTTTTTTATTTTGCCTATCTATTGACGCTTTTTCAGAGATACACTTCTTAATTTCCTATGCTAAACTATCTTGATAGTCGCATCTTTTATGATCTTTTTATTAAGGGATTTCTGCTGGTCAATATCTAGGATTCTACTGTTGCCAAGGGACTCATCTCCTCTCCATCTACAGCGCTTATTTCGATTGCCTACAGGTTTCCGAATACTACATTTGTTTTATCAAATGCTTTACAAAAGCTTTTGTATCTTTATACTTTTATCTTTTGTATAGTAACAATTTATCTTTTGTAATTTTGATTCGTCACCATCTCTGGTACGTATCTTCTATAGTTATCCCTTGTAACTATCTTGTACCTTATTTTCTTCTTCCTTTGTGTAATTGTATGGTAACACTTCTTTTCTATAATTGCAATAGCTTTTTTGAAAAATGTCAAATACTGTCGAAATTACTATATTCTATCAGTTATTTTGTATAGTATTTTCTGAATTTTCTGACAATTTATACTTCCTTGTTATGATTTTCAATCACATAGGCAATTTCCTCTTTTATATGGATATTCTTTTTCTCATAATCCATCTCTTCTTGTAATGCTATTGCTTCTTGCATTGTAATTAAATTTCTAAGCTGTACTGTATGATTTTCTACTGGTATATACGCCTTTTTCTTTCGGTCAAAAACAGAGCGCAGCAAATAATATTGATAAACATCTTTTTTGTTGTCGGCAAGTTTCACAACGTCTTCCACCATACACACACCGATAGTCTCACTGTAGATAATGTCCTTTTTCTGAAACAAACTAATCCCTCCAAAGGGTCTATATTCTATATTATTTCTTTAAAATCCTTTTGAAAATAAACTCTTTTTATAGAAATAATAATTAAACTTAGACCTTGTAAAATATAATCACCAGCACAGCAAAATAGCATCATCTCCGCCTGGAATGATGCTATTTTATTTCCAGCTATGAAATTGCATTGTTACATGTGATTCCTTTCCCGTCTGAACACTTCTGAGTTACTTCCCTTTCATACCGGCCGACCGTTCATAATACCAGCCTGCCAGCAGAAACTTTGTTCCGCTTGCTCTGTATTGCCAGACCATATTTACTTTGATATTAATATCGGCCGAAACGCCAAAGTGCTTAACCCTATTTCATCAAACTGTATGGAAAATAATTTCTCTGTCAAATGCACTCCGCGCAATCGAGTAGGAAAATTCTTCTACTCGTCGCGCAGATATGTGCATTTAAACATCAAAAGGAAATTTCCCTTCTAACTTCCATCTGACCGCTTTTGTGGACGTACAAATC
>BLMC01000113.1 GCA_011959805.1 Lachnospiraceae bacterium
TTCTGATGTGGAGGAAATCAGCGGGCATGGAGTGTCAGCAGTGATTGACGGCAGAAAAGTTTCAGTAGGAAATGTAAAGTATATGAAATTGTTAAATATTTCATATATAGAACCACAAAAGATTGGAACAGAAGTGCATGTTGCAGTTGATGGGAATTATGCGGGGTACCTTTTGATTTCAGATATTATTAAACCCAGTGCAAAGGCGGCGATTGCAGGATTGAAAGCCGCTGGAGTAAAGCAGGTGATTCTGCTGACGGGAGATACAAAAACTGTTGCGGAGGCGGTTGCACAGGAACTTGGTGTGGATGTGGTAAAAAGTGAACTGCTGCCCGCAGATAAGGTTACAGAGGTGGAGCAACTTTTGACAAAAAGGGGTGAGAAAGAACGACTTGCTTTTGTTGGCGATGGCATTAACGATGCACCTGTGCTTTCTAGGGCAGATATTGGAATTGCTATGGGAGCATTGGGATCAGACGCCGCAATTGAAGCTGCGGATATTGTACTTATGGATGATGACCCAATTAAAATCGCAACGGCGATGAATATTTCCAGAAAAACACTTCGTATAGTGCATCAGAATATTGTATTTGCGTTGGCTGTCAAGTTTGCATGTCTTGGTTTGGGGGCACTTGGTTTTGTCAATATGTGGTGGGCAATTTTTGCGGATGTCGGCGTTATGATTATTGCAGTATTAAATGCTACTAGAACCTTAAAAAATGAATAGACTGCAATTTAATATACTTTATTCTCCTAAATGACTGCGAAGTCTTTGTTCGCTTTTGCGACAATATCTAAGAGTATTTGTGTATCAAAAGACAGGAATATTTGTTCGATATTTATTCCTGTCTTTTTTGATGAAATTCTGAAGATATCATTGACATCGGACTGGGATTTTGGCTTAATATAGATATAAGAATATTAAATTTTTATAATATTTGTAAAGAGAGGAAACAATAATGGGCGGCTTTTTTGGAGTAACATCACAACAGGATTGTGTTTTTGATCTATTTTTTGGAATTGACTATCACTCGCATCTGGGAACGAGGCGAGGAGGTATGGCAGTTTACGGAAAGGAAGGGTTTAACCGGGCAATTCATAATATTGAGAATGCCCCATTTCGCACCAAATTTGATAAAGATGTGAGCGAGATGCATGGAAATTATGGGATAGGCTGTATCTCAGACTATGAGCCGCAACCACTAATTATCCGTTCGCATCACGGGACATATGCGTTGACTACAGTTGGGAAAATCAATAATACAGATGAGTTGATTCAACGTCTGTTTGATGTAGGACATGCACATTTCCAGGAGATGAGTGGCGGTGAAGTAAATGCTACAGAGCTTGTCGCAGCACTGATTAATCGCAGAGAAAATTTGATTGAAGGAATTAATTTTGCGTTGGACTCTATTGATGGGTCTTTGTCAATTCTTTTGATGAATAAGGCGGGGATTTATGCAGCTAGGGACCAATATGGAAGAACACCTGTGGTGATTGGCAGAAAAGAAGATGGTTTTTGTGCTTCCTTTGAAAATTTTGCATACAAGAATCTTGGATATGTAGATTATAAGGAATTGGGGCCAGGAGAAGTTGTAGTGATGACAGAAAAAAATTGTGTCACGCTTGTAAATCCACAGAAACATATGAAAATATGTACATTTTTGTGGGTATATTATGGATATCCAGCAAGTTCTTATGAGGGAGTGAATGTGGAGCAGATGCGATATTGTTGCGGGGAAAAGATGGCGCGGCGCGATAATGTCAAACCAGACATTGTAGCTGGTGTACCAGATTCTGGCACTGCACATGCAGTAGGATATGCAAATGAGTCGGGGCTACCATTTTCCAGACCATTTATTAAATATACACCTACATGGCCAAGATCATTTATGCCAACAATACAAAGCAAGCGAAATCTTATCGCAAAGATGAAACTTTTGGCAGTTGATGACCTTATTAAAGATAAAAGTTTGCTTTTGATTGATGATTCCATTGTTAGAGGCACACAGTTAAGGGAGACAACAGAGTTTCTGTATCAAAGTGGTGCAAAGGAGGTGCATATTAGACCAGCCTGTCCACCCTTGTTGTATGGATGTAAGTATTTGAATTTTTCTCGTTCTTCCTCAGAGCTGGATTTGATTACTAGACGAGTGATTGAGCGGTTGGAGAATGGCAATATCACTGATGAAATTTTGCAGGAATATGCCAACCCTGAATCAGAGAAATACGAACAGATGGTTGAGGAAATTAGAAAGGAGCTGAATTTTACTTCACTGCGTTTTAACCGATTGGATGATATGCTAGATGCGACAGGGATTGAGCACTGCAAGCTCTGTACGTATTGCTGGAATGGAAAGGAATAGAGAGGTGTTTTAACGTTAAGAAAGGCGGCGGAGGATGAAAGAAAAAAGACAAAAGAAAATTGTTTCTATTAAAGTGAAACTGCTGGGTATCATTTTGCCAGTGGTGATTGTGATTATGGTGCTGTTAGTGGGATTTCTATATTATATATCAAAAAATATTATAAAAGATTATTCCGAGAATTTGCTTGGCTCCTCTATTGACAATCAGACAAATCAAATAGAAGCATGGCTTGATGAGAACTTGTCAGCATTTAATGCGGTGAAACATGCAATTGAGCAGACTGGTTTTGATAAGTCACAGCTTCAGGCAATACTTGATTGTTACTATGGCTTTCATGACAATTACCCAGAAGGACTTTATATTGCAAGTGCAGATGGAAAACTTATGACCGCATCTGCATCTGAGAAGACAGAAACTAATCCAACGCAGTCTGTGTGGTACAAAGAAGGATTGACTCGCTGGAACATGGGTTTGACCAATGCATATACCAATGCAGAAGGCAAAAAGGTTATCAGCGCATCAGGAATATTGAAAGATGGATCGGGTATTCTCAAGGTAATTTCAGCAGATCTTACGCTTGAGCGTATCAGTATTATTGTAAATAGTTATATTGAGATGGAACAAGCACAGGCATTTTTGGTGAGTAGTACCGATGGAACAATACTTGCACATCATGATAATGACCTAATTTCTACAAAGCTTGGGGATTCCCAGGACGCTTTTATGCGAGATATTTGGCAAAAGGTGGAACAGTGGGATTTTGACATGGCTGAGATTGATGATAATATGACCGCATTTTCACAGATACAGGGAACAGATTGGGTGTTGGTGTCTTATATTCCAACAAAAATTATCTATGCTAATATTGATAATGTTCGCAATATGATGTTGGTGTTTGGGTTGTTGTCCATTGTTTTATTAGCGGTATTGGTAGAACGTGTTGTCCACATGGTAATTCGTCCTGTCAAAGAGTTAATCAAAGTGATTACAGCGATGACCAACGGGGATTTTACAGTGCAGGTGAAAGCAAAAAGCAATGATGAGATTGGTGCTATGAGTAGTTATGTAGACCATTTTATACAGACAATGCGCCAGATGATTGCTTCTATACATAGCGTTTCTGATAAACTAAATACACAGGCCGGAAATAGTGATGCGATTTCTAGGGAAATGTATGATGCTACTAAGAGACAAGGACAATCAATGCGGGAACTAAATTCTACTGTAGAGCAGTTATCGCTGTCTGTTGGTGAAATTGCGGAACATGCAACAACGCTTGCCATGGTAGTTACAGATACAAAAGAAGATGGCGAGCAGGTGGATAAGAAAATGCAGGAGACGGTAGTTGTTTCCCAAAGTGGACAGTCGGATCTACAGCGTGTTAGCAGCGCAATGAATACCATCAATATGTCTGTTCAGAAACTACAGCAGTCGATTGATGAGGTTGGAAAAGCTTCTTTGGAGATTACCAATATTACAGAGATTATAGGAAATATTGCAGATCAGACAGCACTGCTTTCGCTCAATGCTTCTATTGAAGCTGCTCGGGCGGGAGAGGCCGGCAGAGGATTTTCTGTGGTGGCAACCGAAATCGGTCAGCTTGCAAATACCAGTGCGGATGCTGTTCATAATATTGAGGGGTTAATCGGACAAATTAACAATCTTGTTGGAGATACTGTAAAACAGACAAAGGAGAGTGTGGAAAATATCAATCACAGTAGCAGTCTGGTAGGAGATACACTTCGGACATTTGACTCTATATTTGGCAATATCGATCAGGTTAGCACATTGGTGCGTGAAATGATTCAAAAAGTTGAAAAGGTTGATGATGTGGCGACAAATGTGGCTGCGATAACGCAGGAACAGGCTGCAAGTTCTGAGGAGATTTTGGCAACTTCTGAGTCAATGGTACGCCAAGTAGACAATATAACAGGAAACAGTGAACGTGTTTCGGAAGGGGCAAAAGAGTTAACAACATCAGCAGAAGAACTGTATAATCAAGTTGTCCAGTTTAAGATTGGAGAGGGGGCATAATTATGAAAAAGAATAAGAATTGCTTAAGAAAGTGTGTTTCCCTCTATATTATCACTGTGATACTAATCGTTGCTACGTCAGGGTGTGGACGGGCAGCAGGCGGAAAAAAAGGAGGTACGCGAATCTTTTTTGCCCTGAATGAGATGGATACATTTCGGGAGACGCTTGTCGGCGGCGCTGCGGAGCGGGCGGCGCAAGAAGGGGTACAGATGGATGTGGGAGATGCGCAAGGGTCGATTGAAAAACAAGTGGAGCAGCTTAAGTCGGCAGCAGCGCAGTATGATGTAATTATTTGTAGTCCAGTGTCTGTAGATACTGTGGTTCAGTTAAAAATGAGTGCCGGAGATATCCCAATTGTATTTGTCAATAGCTGTCCAGATGAAAAACATTTACAGTCTGGAAAATACGTTTATGTTGGTTCTAGTGAACAGGTTGCAGGAGAATTTCAGGCAGAGTATGTTTTGCAAAAGTTTGCTGACAAACAACAGCTAAAGGTAGCGTTAATCAAAGGACCAGCAAGTCATTCTGCAACAAAAGGACGTACCAATGGAATAAAGAGGACATTAGAAAAGAGCGGAAAACAGATTCAGTATGTATTTGAGGATAGTGCAAACTGGGATGCAGAACAGGCAAAAGAATTATTTGAATTATTCTTGAGCACAGGAGTTGTGGCAGATTGTGTTATCTGTAACAATGATGCAATGGCGCTGGGCGTTGTAGAAGCTTGCAAGAAATATAATATTGATGGCAGCACATTACCAATTTTGGGCGTGGATGCAACAGCGGACGGATGCGAGGCAATTCGCAGCGGTGATATGGCATTTACGGTCTATCAATCTGGAAGTGGACAAGGACACGCGGCAGTGGATACAGCAATTGAACTTGCAGAAAAAGGAAATATGAAAGAGGTTACAGGAAGTACAGAAGATGGAAAATTTGTATGGATAGATTTTGAGCGTGTGGATAGTAGTAATGTTTCCAAGTATGCAAAATAATTGTAACAGTTTATGAAATAACGTTGGAGTTGAGATGGATCAAGCCTCCACAAAGTAGTTGATGCCTGTAACAGGAGAGCCGAAGGCTGAACTGTTAATGAATAGTAATAAATAGGATATCGGCAATAAAAATGTGTTGAAAAATATATTCAAACTATTATAATAAAAAAGGATTATTATAACTTGAAGAAACAAACGGAGGACTCAGAAAATGGGAAATGTAAAACGTATTTACGTGGAAAAAAAAGAATCTTTTGCCGTTAAGGCCAGGGAACTTGAGGAGGAATTAAAAAGCTATCTGGGCATTACTGGACTCAAGAAGGTTAGAATTTTTATTCGCTATGATGTGGAAAATCTTACAGATGCTGTTTTTGATAAAGCATGCAAGTGTGTGTTTTCGGAGCCTCCTGTGGATGATTTATATATGGAAAGCATTGAATTTCCAGAAAATGCACGCTGTTTTTCTGTAGAGTATTTACCAGGACAATTTGACCAGCGAGCGGACTCCGCAGTGCAGTGTGTACAGTTTCTAAAAGAGGACGAACAACCTATTATCAAGACTGCTATCACTTATCTTTTGATTGGAACAATTTCAGATAGTGAATTTGATAAAGTAAAAAATTATTGTATCAATCCTGTAGATTCTCGCGAGACTGGACTAGAAAAACCAGAGACGTTGGTACAATCTTTTGCGGAACCAGCCGATGTTGGAAATTTTGACGGATTTATAGAGATGGATGAGGAAACGTTAATGGAACTTTATAGTTCCCTTGGACTTGCTATGACGTTTAAAGATTTTCTGCACATTCAAAATTATTTTACAAATGAGGAGCACAGAGATCCAACAGTCACAGAAATTAGAGTGTTGGATACTTATTGGTCTGACCATTGTCGTCACACAACATTCTCCACAGAATTAAAGGAAATTACATTTGAAGAAGGATATTATACCAATCCAATTAAAACAACTTATGAAAATTATCTTGCTGTGCGAGAGGAAATTTTCGCAGGTAGAAAAGACAAGTATGTCTGCTTGATGGACTTAGCACTTATGGCGATGAGAAAACTCAAAAAAGATGGTAAGTTGGAGGATATGGAGAAGTCGGATGAGATTAATGCTTGTTCGATTGTCGTTCCAGTGGAAATTGACAAGGAAGATGGAAGGGGTGTTGTCACAGAGGAATGGCTAGTAAATTTCAAGAATGAGACACACAATCATCCAACAGAAATTGAGCCATTTGGTGGTGCGGCTACTTGTCTTGGCGGTGCGATTCGCGACCCACTTTCAGGGCGTACATATGTTTATCAAGCAATGCGCATTACGGGTGCTGCTGACCCAACTGTGCCGATTGGAAATACAATGCGGGGTAAGCTGTCTCAGAAAAAGCTGGTGCGCGGTGCAGCAAGTGGTTATTCCTCTTATGGAAATCAGATAGGACTTGCCACAGGATTGGTAAAGGAAATATATCATCCAAATTATGTGGCAAAGCGAATGGAGATTGGTGCTGTGATGGCAGCGGCGCCAAGAGCAGGAGTTATTCGTGAAAATTCAGATCCTGGCGATATTATTATTTTGCTTGGCGGACGAACAGGACGAGATGGCTGCGGCGGAGCAACAGGTTCTTCCAAAGTGCATACAACCGCCTCTCTAACAACTTGTGGCGCGGAGGTTCAGAAAGGAAATGCACCTACGGAACGCAAACTACAGCGATTGTTCCGCAGGGATGAGGTTAGCAGAATTATTAAGAAATGCAATGATTTTGGCGCAGGCGGTGTGTCTGTTGCGATTGGAGAACTTGCGGATGGCCTTGTTGTGGACATGGATAAAGTGCCAAAAAAATATGCAGGTTTGGATGGGACAGAGCTCGCTATTTCAGAGTCTCAAGAGAGAATGGCTGTTGTTGTAGATCCGAAAGATGCAGATCAATTTCTTGCGTATGCTGCACAGGAAAATCTTGAAGCTGTGAAGGTTGCAGTAGTTACAGAAGAACCGAGACTAGTATTAAAGTGGCGAGGGAATAAGGTTGTTGATATTGCAAGAGCGTTTCTTAATACAAATGGCGCACATCAGGAGACAGGTGTATCTGTGGATACTCCAATAAAGGAGGATAATTATTTTCATAAGATAGCAGTAAAAAAGGTAGATGAATCACTAGAAAAGAATAATATAAAAGAAGCGATTCTTTCTACATTAAATGATCTCAATGCATGTTCCCAGAAAGGCCTTGTGGAAATGTTTGATGCGTCTATTGGCGCAGGCAGCGTGTTTATGCCTTATGGTGGAAAGTACCAGCTTACAGAGACACAGGCAATGGTTGCAAAACTTCCTGTACTGAAAGGAAAGACGGACACTGTGACAATGATGGCATATGGGTTTGACCCATATTTGTCCAGTTGGAGTCCATATCACGGAGCAATTTATGCAGTGACGGAATCTATGGCAAAGATTGTTGCAGCAGGCGGAGATTATACAAAAATACGTTTTACATTTCAGGAATATTTTAGGCGTATGACAGAGGAGCCTTCTCGCTGGAGTGAACCATTTGCAGCATTGCTCGGCGCATATGATGCACAGATTGGTTATGGATTACCTTCGATTGGCGGCAAGGATTCCATGTCGGGGACATTTAATAAGATTGATGTGCCGCCAACTCTTGTTTCTTTTGCGGTTGATATTGCAAAACAGCAAGATATTATTACACCGGAATTAAAAAATGCTGGGGACAAACTTGTTGTGTTTGATTTGCCTAAAAATGAGTATGATCTTCCAGATTATAACAATGTTATGAAATTATACAGTGGCATCGCACAGTTAATTGCAAATAAAGTGATTATAGCTGCCTATGCACTTGACTCCAAGGGAATTGTGGCATCTGTGGCAAAGATGGCATTTGGTAATAAGATGGGCGTGGAGTTTGACAGTGCGCTTGAGGCAAAAGAGCTGTTTGCAAACGGAATAGGAAGTATTATCGCAGAGATTTCTGCAGATAAATGGGATGCGCTTGTTACAAGTGGTATGGCTTATAGAACTGTTGCGACAGTGGCTGCTGAGAATGAGGGCTTTGTATATCAAGATACAACGGTAACGATGGACGAGGCACTAAAGGCTTGGACATCAAAACTTGAAAAGGTATTTCCAACAAAAGCTGTAAAAGACACAGATGCAATTGAGACAAATCTCTATGAGACAAAGGAGATTTATGTGTGCAAAAATAAAGTGGCAAAGCCGACAGTATTTATACCAGTATTCCCAGGGACTAACTGCGAGTATGATTCGACAATCGCATTTGAGCGCGCAGGTGCTAATGTAGTGACAAAGGTATTTCGCAATCTGTCGGCTGAGGACATTAGGGAGTCTGTTGACGAGTTTGCGCAGGCGATTGCACAGGCACAAATTATTATGTTTCCGGGTGGTTTCTCGGCGGGCGATGAGCCAGATGGAAGCGCAAAGTTTTTTGCGACGGCATTTCAGAATGCAAAAATTAAGGAGGCTGTGAATCAGCTTTTGAATGAAAGAGATGGTCTAGCACTGGGTATTTGTAATGGATTTCAGGCGATGATTAAACTTGGCCTTGTACCTTATGGAGAGATTGTAGGGCAGAAGGAAGATTCTCCAACGCTTACTTACAATACAATTAACCGCCATATTTCCAAGATGGTATATACAAAAGTTGTTACCAATAAGTCACCATGGCTACAACTTGCAAAATTGGGGAAGACTTATGTGACACCAGCTTCTCATGGGGAAGGAAGATTTGTGGCGCCGCAAGAGTGGATTGACAAACTCTTTGTGAACGGACAGGTTGCGACACAGTATGCAGATTTTGACGGTAATATTTCTATGGATGAAGATTGGAATATCAATGGTTCTTACGCTGCAATTGAGGGCATTACCTCTCCTGATGGCAGATGCCTTGGCAAGATGGCGCACGTGGAGCGCCGCGGTGATTCTGTGGCAGTGAATATCTATGGAGACCAAGATTTGAAGATTTTTGAAAGTGGTGTGTTATATTTTAAATAAATTGGAGAATATAGTGTGAAAAATCGTTCTAAGGCAGCAAAAGACACTACCTAAGAACGATTAAGTTTCACACAGG
>BLMC01000114.1 GCA_011959805.1 Lachnospiraceae bacterium
GTATATTCAATTTTGCATGGCTGAACTGTTACAAAATATTTCTGTTGCAATTCACCAACTTATAGAATTAGGTTCCTTTTATTTCTAATATTGGTCACTCTAAAAAATCCAAATTTGCCATATATTTTAAATTATGATATGATACTACTATTACAAATAAAAAATAAATGTAATGAATTGTGATAATATAAAATTTTAGGAATATTAGTACAAACATTAAAGGATTGAGATTATACGAGAAAGGAGAGCATTACTGCAAACTTTGTAACGAAACATAAAGATTTACTACTTTTTATAAGTTTTCAGTAATGACAGCATATGAGTATTTTAAACGTTGAACATCTCTCACATGGTTTTGGCGATAGGACAATTTTTACAAATGTATCCTTTCGGCTTTTAAAGGGAGAACATATTGGGCTGGTGGGTGCTAATGGAGAGGGCAAATCCACTTTTATGAATATTATTACTGGAAAGCTTATGCCAGATGAAGGAATTGTCGAGTGGGCCAAAAATGTACGTGTAGGATATCTTGACCAACATACAATCTTAGAGAAAGGAATGTCGGTCAAAGATGTACTTTCTTCTGCGTTTGATTTTCTGTACGAGATGGAAAAAAGAATGAATGAACTCTGTGATAAAATGGGTGATGCCTCTGAATCTGAACTAGAATCCTATATGGAAGAACTTGGCACAATACAAGAGCTTCTCGACCAACATGACTTTTATATGATTGATGCAAAAGTTGAGGAAGTAGCAAGAGCACTTGGTATTATAGAGGTGGGACTTGACACAGATGTCACAAATTTGAGCGGTGGACAGCGGACAAAAATCTTACTTGGAAAATTATTGCTAGAAAAACCAGATATTCTGCTCTTAGATGAGCCGACCAACTATCTTGACGCCAATCATATCGAATGGCTAAAACGATATCTACAGGAATATGAAAATGCATTTATCTTAATTTCTCACGACATTCCTTTTCTAAACAGTGTCATCAATATTATCTATCATATGGATAATGCCGAATTGACGCGCTATGTTGGGGATTACGATAAATTTCAGGAAGTCTACGCAGTAAAAAAAGCACAGATTGAGGCTGCTTACAACCGACAGCAGAAAGAAATTGCAGATTTGAAAGACTTTGTGGCGCGAAACAAATCGCGTGTAGCTACTAGAAATATGGCAATGTCCCGTCAAAAAAAGCTGGACAAGATGGATGTGATTACACTTGCTCAGGAAAGACCAAAACCCGTGTTTTGCTTTCAGGAAGCTCGCGTTAGCGGACGATTTGTCTTCGCAACCAAAAGCCTTGTTATTGGTTATGACGAAGCCTTGTCAAAACCACTTGATATCTCTATGGAGCGCGGACAGAAAATTGTGCTCACAGGTGCTAATGGCATTGGCAAAACCACACTATTAAAGAGCATATTAGGGCTAATTCGTCCCTTAAATGGCGGGGTCGAATTAGGAGATTACCTAGAAATTGGATATTTTGAACAGGAGATGGACCAATCAGTCACAACCACTTGCATTGAAGAAATTTGGAATACATTTCCTTCTTTAACACAATATGAAGTGCGCTCTGCACTTGCAAAATGTGGTCTGACCACCAAGCATATTGAAAGCAAAGTAAAAGTATTAAGCGGTGGCGAGCAGGCAAAAGTTCGACTGTGCAAACTTATCAACAAGCCAACCAATCTTTTGCTTTTAGATGAGCCTACAAATCATCTGGATGTCGATGCCAAATCAGAACTCAAACGCGCGCTCACTGCATATAAAGGCAGTATTTTAATGGTGTGCCACGAGCCTGAATTTTATGATGGTCTCGCCTCCGACATTTGGGATTGTTCTCCGTGGAGCACACGCATCTAAAAGGAGCTGTTGCAAATGGCGTATTCACACAATATATAATATAGATATCCGAGATATCCTAACCATATATTGTGGAACTGCCAATTTTGCAACAGCCCTTTATTTTATGACTCGATTAGAAAATTGCGATACTGCACATATATCTTTCCTTTGCACAACTTTAAAAGGTATAGATTACTGCTGTCAGTGGCGGTAGTGGAAATGCAATATATTGGTCTCTGTTATCACATAATCCCTTCTTCGCCTTAATTGTTTTGGGCATCTTATTACCATTTCCACCAAACTTCTTGTCATCAGAGTTCAGTAACAATTTATATTGTGTATTCATAGGAACACCTACTTTATACTTTGGATATGCTACAGGTGTCATATTAATTACAAAAAGCATATGCTGTTTGCCATCTTTTGTTCTTCTGACAAAACTGTAAATGCTGCGCTCTGTATCATCCGCATTCATCCACTCAAAACCAAGCCAATCATTGTCAATCTCATAGAGACATGGACTCTTTTTATAAATGTTCAAAAGCGCGCTCATATAGTCTTTCATTCCCTTATTGAACGGCTCTTTTAGTAAGAACCAATCCAATTCTCTTGCTTCACTCCACTCGCGTTCCTGTCCAAACTCCTGTCCCATAAACAGCAATTTCTTTCCTTCATGTCCAAACATAAAGGTATAGAGATTTCTTAGATTTGCATACTTATCAATCTCATAGCCGGGCATCTTATTGACCATAGAACACTTCAAGTGTACCACCTCATCATGTGAGAGCGGCAAGATATAGTTCTCAGCACTATTGTAACTCATTGCAAAAGTCAAGCGATAATGATTATCTTTTCTAAAGTAGGGGTCTAGCTTCATATATTCGCAATAGTCATGCATCCAACCCATATTCCACTTAAAGGAAAATCCAAGTCCACCGTCTTCCGGCTCTGCTGTGACTTTTGGCCATGCAGTGGACTCCTCTGCAATTGTCATAACACCTGGATGTGCACCGTGAATTACAGAATTCAAATGCTTAAAGAACTCAATTGCATCAAGATTTTCATGTCCGCCATATTTGTTTGGCACCCACTGTCCTGCCTGTTTGCCATAGTCCAGATAAAGCATAGATGCCACTGCATCTACACGCAATCCATCAATGTGAAACTCGCGAATCCAGAACAGTGCATTGGCAATGAGGAAATTTCTCACCTCATTTTTACTGTAATTAAATATCTTAGTACCCCAATCTGGATGCTCTCCAAGACGCTTATCTGGATGCTCATAAAGACATGTTCCATCAAATTCACTTAGACCATGCGCATCTCTAGGAAAATGTGCCGGAACCCAATCAAGAATGACACCAATGTCATTTTTATGCAACAAGTCAATCAAATACCGAAAATCATCTGGTGTTCCATATCTTGATGTCGGGGCATAGTATCCTGTCACCTGATATCCCCAAGAACCATCAAATGGAAACTCTGCAATTCCCATCAATTCAATATGTGTATAAGGCATCTCCTGTAAGTACTCTACAATTCGGTCTGCAAATTCACGATAATTGTAGAATCCATCCTCTGTTCCATCAGGATGTTTCATCCAAGAACCAATATGACACTCATAAATAGACATTGGCTCTTGATTCATATCTTTCTTTTCACGTTCTGTCATCCATTTTTTATCAGTCCATTTAAAATGGTTCAAATCAAACACACGGGAGGCTGTACCCGGCCGCATCTCTGCATAATTACCATATGGGTCTGCTTTGTAAAGTCTTCTGCCATCTGATAGTACCAACAGATACTTATACATCTGACCTTCTTTCACATCCTCGACAAATGTGGCATAAATTCCACCTTCACCAAGACGTTCCATCGGCGATGCACTCTCACTCCAGTCATTGAACTCTCCAATTACATAGACCTCTTTTGCGTTTGGTGCCCACACTGCAAAAAAGACGCCTTCTTTTTTTCCTTTTTTGCAAAAATGTGCACCTAACTTTTTGTATATCTCATAATGTGTACCTTGGCCAAATACATACTGGTCCGCATCAGAGATAAACACTGTTGTTTCTTCTTTACTCATAAAATGTCCTCCATTCTATTATATAAAATCCCTTTCTTTGAGGACAATCATGTCCTCATTGTCATACCTTCTTGCGAATAGCACATCCACAAAGTTTTTGAGCTTGGACTTTCTGGATTTCCAAATTGCCTCATCTATAATGTCCCTTACCTCATCCTTTGTCACTACATGATTTCCGCTCTGCATGTTTGCTATTCTTGTGTAAAGGGCGAGTGTTCCTAACTCATCGATGGAATATTCCAAAGCCAAGGCATAATTTTTAGCGTAAGCAACCAATGCATTGTTATCCATCTCCATCAGATCAATTCTGATATTAAAATAATCCGCAATCATTGCCTGCTTCTGCAAAAGTTTTGAAATCTCTTTTTTGGTGTCTTCCATAATAACTACAATTCCGAGATTTTCCTGATTGAGGTTCAACGTCATTTCATACAGCTTCTCCTCGCTCATACCATTTGCCTTCTCTATTATAATACCACCATTATTCAATTTCTCAAAGACATCTTTAATATTTCTTTGATTGATTTTCTCTCCGGTGATTTTCGCAAGCCTTCCCGAAAAATTTTCGTCAGTTACTTGGTATTTTTTAATCAGGTTTTTTGCCATCCTAACGGTGTCTAATCCTGCGTCGCCTGTAATAATGACATTTCCAGTGTAGGCAGCAAGGGTCATATTTTCCAAGGCAAAAATAATCTGTTTCTTGATTTTTTTGGTAACAGCAAAATTCTCAAATAGAGTCTGTTCTTCTGTTGTAAACTCACGCAGCTCCTCGCGCTTTGCTCCTCGTGCTTCCTTTTTTGTTGTGGCGACAATCTTTTCTGAAAGTGAGCTGAGATCTGCTGTGTTCATTTTAATTTCCTGTGTCTTTAATGCATCCTCCTTTGCCATCTCCGCAATACTCTCCGCATCCTCCGGGTCAAGTTGACTCTCATCATACTGATAATTTGGGCGATATCCATTTCTGTCCGAAACAGGATATGTTTCTTCTTGATACAATTCCTGTGTATATCCACTGGCTTCTTCCGCATATCCATAATCTGCATATTCTATCTCAAGTTCTGTATTTGATTCCTGCGGCAATTCATCGGAATTTTCATAGGAATATATTTCTTGTGTATTATTATAATCCTCAATAAGATTATCAACATTATTTTCTTCTACTTCATAGGTATTATCGTATCCATCAGAATCTAATATTCCTTCCGAAATCTCATTGTCTTCATAGGCGTTGCTACTATCTTTATCTTCTTCCAATTGGTACTCATCGCTATCCTGTTCATAAGAGAAATTATCTTCTGTTTCTTCCTGCTCATAATCCTGTGAAAACGTATCGTCATTTTCTTGTGTAAAGCTATCTTCCAAATTCGTATCATCTTCTATTATAGCATCATCCAAATTTATTTCCTGTGTATACTGAGCACCACTTTCTGGATTGTTTTCTGGTAAATATTGTGTACTGTTTGGCAATTCTAATTCTGCTGTGTATGCGTCATCACTTTGTAAATCATTTTCAGTCTGGTACTCGTTACCACTTTCCAAGCTATTTTCAGCTTGGTACGCTTCATCACTTTCCCATAAATCTTCATTTGCTGGCGGCATGTAGTCCATATTGCTTCCCACATTATTTTCTTTTAATGGCTCTGCAATTTCTGACTCTTGTTCCAACATATTTTCAAAATCCGGTTGATATTCCTCTCTCACATCTGATATTTCTTTTCTGTCTGCTGCCTGTTCTGTTCTATATTCCACATCAAATGCATCTTCAGATGCTTGTCTTTGTTGATTCTGCAAAATATCGCCTGTTACATCCGCCTCCAAGAATCTGTCTTTGCGAGGAATTCTTCTCTGTGCTGCCTCTTCTTCCCGTTGAATTTCACCCAAAATACCACTCTTTAGCGAGTTGTCAAACTCTGCAAAAATCTTTCCAGTCTGTGTTAAAACACGCTTTTTAATCTCTTCTTGATGTTTTTTTGCATTTTCTGTCTTCTTTCTCTCCCACTCTGCTAACACATCATTCAAATTCATTGTGCCTGTAATCTGGGCATCCAATCCTGCACCTGCTTCCAAAATATTTTGGTCATGGTACACATTTTCTTCATTGTTTTCCATGCGGTTATGTTCTTCATTTACGGACTGCTCTGTAGTATCCCGCAATTCTTTGATATCGGAATCAGATTTGACAAGACGCGCATCTTTTCCTGGTATATAAACTTTGCGAATTGCTCCAGTATTTGGTC
Source organism: Lachnospiraceae bacterium (assembly GCA_011959805.1). Classification (GTDB taxonomy): domain Bacteria; phylum Bacillota; class Clostridia; order Lachnospirales; family Lachnospiraceae; genus COE1. The sequence goes on from BLMC01000114.1 coordinate 6,178, forward strand.
CAGGAGGAGACTCTGAAACACTTGTCACCAACTGCGCAATCGTGTTTGTATATGTCATGCTCTCTGGTTCTTGACCAAATTCCTCACTACTTTTGTCATAGATACTATTGTATGTGTGAGTACGTCTCGCAATGTTATTGACATCCTCACTAGAATTGTATTTCTCCCTGTCTTCAGCAAACACATCCTCATCTTCCGCGAACAGTTCCTTCATACTCTCTGCAACCACTTTTTGAAGATTAATTGTATTATACTGACTCATATCACCAGCGTTTGTAGCAGGTCCTGGGTTATTTTGGTATAGATAAAGTCCATTGCGGTATGTCCTATCTGGTTCTCCTCCTCGTTTGGTATCTTCATAAAAATTTGTATCATTTCTATCTACTATCAGATTTCCATTTTCATCATAAGTCTGTTCTACATAGAATTTATCAGTATAACCGTTGCTGTCTGTATAATGTAAATTTCCGTAGCCATCATCTACATAACTGTTTTGTCCATAATCCGAATAATTTTCCTGTGGAAAAGCTGCTGTATTAAATTGCTCCCCATTATAATTCTCCTGAGCATATTCTGTATTTCCATAAGATTCCTCTGAATAATTTTGTGTGTCATAACCATTATTTTCATATCCTACATCTGGATAGTTCTGTGTATCGTATGTGCTGTCTCCATAGGATTCCTTTGGATAATTTTGTGTATCATAACCATTATTTTGATATCCTGCATCTAAATAGCTCTCTGTATCATATGCGCTGTCTCCATAGGATTCTTTTGGATAATTTTGTGTGTCATAACCATTATTTTGATATCCTGCATCCGAATAGCTCTGTGTATCATACGCGCTGTCTCCATAAGATTCATTCGCGTAATTCTGTGTATCATAGGTATTATTTTCATATCCTTGGTCAAGATTGGGTTGTTGTCCATCATATCCACCATTGTTATATAGCTGCTCTGGATAATTCTCATAATTTTCTTCTAAATAATTTTCTTGACTATACTCTGTATAACCTTCTTGACTATATTCTGTATCCTCATATGTTTCATTGGCATAACTTTCCTGATAATACTCTGTATCTTCTGTTCCGTAATCCTCTAAAGAATATAATCCTTGATTGTAACTTTCATTGGCATCACCACTGTAATTGTCTGATGCATTGTTGCGCATGGTTTGGTACTTCTCCTGCTGTGATTCAGAAAGCGGCACATGCACTGCTTTAAGCTCCATTGCCTTCATCACATATGGACCATCTCCAAACCAGAGTACAATGTCATCACACTCCTCCACACATTTTGTCGACAATCCTACTCTATGATACAGATAGGCAAGCTCATACGCCCACTCTTCTTGATAGTCCTTCTTTTTTAATTCTTCGAGAATCTCAATCCGCTCTTCAAGACTTGCTTCTTGCGCCTCCAATATGCGATATCGAAGCGTGTATACACCATTGTCCTTTGGCGCCAGCTTCACATACTGTTTATAATATTCTATCGCTGACACAACATCATCTAACTCTATTGATAATTCACAAAGGGAGTATACGACAGAACGATTTGTGGGATAACGCTCATATGCTAACATCAGCATTTCCCTGCCATCTTCATTTCGTCTGTTAACTCTATATAATGCCGAAATCTTTAACAGCATTGTCGCACTCTTGACTCTTCTCCAATCAATGGTATCTGCTATTTTTACGGCCTCTGTATATTTTTCCTGATCAATTAATTTTGAAATTTCTTCTGAACGAACTTTATATTCGTATTTGTCCAAGTCTCATCACCTCTGACGCTACTGCTTCCTCCTTAGATTTCCCGAGTCAAAAGCATTTGATCTGAGCGGGAATACTCTATGAGACACTTTTCTATCCAATTCATGTGACAGATTAACCCACTCTAAAAGTCAGTTTAGCATACTGTTTTCCCCCTGTCAACGACAACACACAGCGGATTGCCTTATGGAGAATTCTCTATGTTACTGTTCACTCTTCTATCAAATTAGCAACAATCGTGCGCTAAAATACTTATAACCCATATTTTCCCCAATCCTTTATATTCGTGATTACTGGCAACCAACAATCAATATTAAAAGTCGCTGTTGTAAATGGTTTTGCATAACCGTCATTTACTGCTGTTCCATTGCATAAAACATGCATTCTTTCCTCTTTATACTCCAAAATTGTAAGTTGATAGTTCACCAAAGGTTCCTGTTCAAATATATAAAATAAATCTTCTCTGTTATATGCTTCCTCAATATTTTTTACCTCAAATGTCATTCCGACAATATCTTCAATCTTTTGGAATGCTGTAGGAATAATCCCCAATTCTAATTTAGGGGTTACTCGCTCCTGTTCAAACTCGTTTGGTTGAAAACAACATTCTACACTATATTCCAGTCCATCTGGTGAATCTGCAAAGACGAAAAAAGCAGTTGCTCTTGTATTTGTATTTGGCATAAAATAAGTTTCATTTAATTCTAATCCTGTCATTTTCTTATCCTCCCTTTACAAGTTTTTCCAACAAGGCTGGTTCATAATCATTCTGTGCAAGCTAACTGTAACGCCTGCTGCGCATTCACTTTTTGGGATTCTTCCATATTTTGTGTCTCAGGCAATACACTTTACAACCCTTAGTTATCTTCCAGCTCCTTAACAAAACATGTGGTCTACAATGTTTTTCCTTGTCAGCTTTATGCTAACTTTTTGACCTTATATAGTATGAAATCAAAGATTTCACCCATCCTGATTTGTATGCCCGGGAAATCGGACAGATAAAAGTTTGTGTCAAAAATAAATTAAACAATCTTGGCCTATTGTGTATCTTTATTTTATCCTGTGAAATTTATGATGTCAATTATTACAGTCTTATTAAAAGTGAAATTATGAACAGTTAGTTACTTTTCACACCCGCGCCATGCACTTGCTGCATGGC
>BLMC01000115.1 GCA_011959805.1 Lachnospiraceae bacterium
AGGCAAATAATAATGTAACAGATGACGGGGCATCCGGGAGTCGGGGAGACGGGGAATTTTTGGAAGGTGCAAAGCTGCAAGGGACAGTTGTGGAGTTTTCCGAAACAGGATTTACTTTATCTCCGGCAAGTACGGAAGCAGATGGAAAGGTATTAGCAGAGGCAGCTCCTGGATCAGAAAGTGATGAAAATAATGTCCAGATTACCTATACTGACAATACTGTTTTTCAGATTATAAATTACAGTAAGGATTCATTGTCGGAGCTTTCAAGGGAGGACACAGATAGGGAAAGTGTCAAAAAACAGTCCAGTGTCGCTGTATTTGGTTCTTGTCAGGATACTTATCACTGGACGGCAGATAAAATTCTGATTATCAGATACCAGTAATAGGAGGGCTTATGAATTGTTTGCAAAGGGCTTTCTGCTATATCAGCAGAAAAAGGCTGAAATCGTTATTACTGTTCCTTATCTTTATGGTGGTCAATTGTATGGTGCTGGGCATATTGGGGATGCAAAGTGCATCAGAAGAAGTCATGAAAGAACTCCGCAGTAATGCAGAAAGCAAGGTAATACTGGAGAGCCGGCAGGGAGCAGGGCAGTTTACCGAAGATGATGTACAGGGGATTTTGGAAACACCCAATATAAATTGGATAAACCGTTTGTGGTTGGAGCAGACAGGAATCCCGGAGCTGACACCAGTTATAGGGGATGAACAATCAGACCAGTTATTTACAGTCCATTTACAGAACAGGGTTGATAAGGACAGCACCTTTGAAGAACAAATATACCACCTCGTTGAAGGAGACTTTCCTTCATCCGGTAATGAGATTGTCATGAACCAGCTGTTGGCTGACCAAAACGGGTTACAGGTTGGGGATGTTATTCAGGAAACTTACAGGATAACGGGGATATTTTTGTCCGGAACAGAAAGGCAACAGACAGAGAAGGTTGCTACAGTAAACAGAATTGAAAATCAGATTTATATAATGGCAGACGAAAAACTGTCTGAAAGCTGCAAAGGTTACACAAAGGTTATCTGTTATGTGGCAGAGCCAAAGAAACTGGATGAATTGGTCGGGGCATTCGATGAGAGGTATGGTGGGAAGGCGTATGTTAAAGCAAATGACCATACCTATCAAAAAATGAGGATTTCCATTGAGCAGACAGGAAGGATTACCATGTTTGTTCTGGTCATCACCCTTATAACGGGCTGTTCAGTAACAGGACTGCTTTTGTCCATGTGGATGCGGGGGCGCAAGACGGAAATTGCTGTATATGTAAGTCTTGGGTTAGAAAAGAGCAATCTGTTCATGCAGGCTGTGGCGGAAGGACTAGCGCTGTATATTATTTCGTTTGTCATTTCAGGATTCCTAGCATACAGTCTGCTGCCAAAGTTAGGCAGCAGCTTAGGGATATTAGAAGGCGCTGGCGGGAGCTGGAAGGTAGATTATACAGGAAGCCTGCTGGCTTTAGGCTGTGGCATGTGTATGATCATACTTTTGACAGTAATTTCCATGTTCCCGTATTTGAAAAAGCATCCGAAAGAAATTTTGTCGGAAATGGAGGGATAACAATGAATGCGGAAAATCATACATTTATGAATATATTTGGACTGAGTATACGGTCTGTCCTGCGCAAGCGGGCAAAAACAATACTGCTTATGTTGATAATATTTATAACTTCGGTATTCATATTTGCTGGATGGGCCTGCAAATCTGCCAGTGTACAGACACAGAATGAAAGCAGACAGGCAATCGGGGCATCATTCCGGTTAGAGGAAAATGAGGCGAACCGCCATGTACGGATGGATAAACTTGTCAAACAGATTGGGGAGGGGGTAGGCGGCAGCGCAGGGGGATACCATGCGGAGCAGACTGAATCAGGAGAATGGTTTACATGGACAGATAATGATTTTGAGACTCTTTTGATGGAAGACATTTTAAAAATAGCGGAAGTAGATGGGATAGAAGCATATAACGTCACAACCGTAAACACTGTTGTGAATCCGGTCAATTTTGAACGTATCGAGGATAAGGATGTAGATCCGAGTTCTGACCGACAGCAGGGCGTGTCGCTCCGTGGAAACCTTTGCATGGAGCTGGATTTTGATGTCCAGAAGGGAAATATTGAAGTAAAGGAAGGCAGAATGGTCATGCCGGAAGATACAGATGTATGCGTAATTTCCAGAGAGATTGCGGATTTAAACGGACTGCAGGTAGGAGATATTCTGGAATTTAACAATTGGAAAGATAGAGAAGCTTCTGCAATATACAAAGCAAAGATTGTAGGTATCTATGATTCTATCAGCGGTATTACACCGATTATGTATGGTGACAGTTATCGGAGCGAGAACATTATCTTCACGGATTTGTCTTTTCCCGAAAAACCGGAGGGAAATGAGGGCAGCCCCCTGTATCAGTATGCAACCTTTATAGTAGAAAATGTGGATGAATACGAAACTGTAAAGGAAAGGATACAGGCAGTGGATATCGGATGGGAAAGATATGATTTTCTCGACAATACGGGAATGAGTGACACGATGACAGAGAACTTTGGCGAATTAGAGAAAATGAGTTCTCTGATTCTGATACTGGTCTGTATATCTGGTATCGTTATTATATGTCTGGTGTTCCTATTCTGGTTAAAAGGCAGGGTACACGAAATCGGTATTTATCTTTCGCTTGGCAGGACAAAATGCGGTATTGTCATGCAGATGCTTCTGGAGGGCATTCTGGTTGGGTGCGTTGCGTTTCTCATTGCTGCTGCAGCATCCCCGGTAGTTTCTAAAGGGGTTGTCGAATATCTGGTGGATTACCAGACGAAGCTGCAGGCAGAAGCGGAACAATTAAATGCGGGTATGGTATCAAACGGTGTGATACAAGATGACAGGGAGGCGGAGATTGTGGGTGTTACAGTGGAGATTAGCGGTGGTGTCATCTGCCTGTCAGGAATATCTGTTCTTGGAATCATCATGGCTGCAATTACACTGTCCTGCATTTCTGTCATGGTTCAGAAGCCGAAAGAAATTTTGAGCAGGATGAGTTAGGAGGGCTTTATGTTAGAAATAAAGGATGTAATATATTATTACAAATCGCAGAAAGACAAGGTGATATTGAACCATATATCCTACAGCTTTGAGCAAGGGAAGATGTATGCCGTGTTAGGCGCAAGCGGCTCTGGGAAGACCACGCTGCTTTCCCTGCTGGCAGGGCTTGATGTGCCAGTAGAAGGGGAAATCTGTATGAACGGTGTAAATATCATGCAGAAAGGCTTAAACGGGCATAGGAAAGAAAACATCTCGCTTGTATTTCAGAACTACAATCTGATTGATTACCTTACGCCAGTTGAAAATGTCAGGCTTGGCGGAAAAGAGGATGCAATGGGTTTATTAAGGTCAATGGGGCTGGATGAAACCCAGAGCAGGCGTAACGTAATGCAGTTATCCGGCGGGCAGCAGCAGAGGGTTGCCATAGCGAGGGCATTGGCAAGCAATGCGCCTGTCCTGCTGGCAGATGAGCCGACAGGGAATCTGGATGAAGATACTGCGAATGAGATCATTGCTATTTTTTCAGAGCTGGCACATGAAAAAAACAAATGTGTAATCATGGTTACGCATAGCAAGGATCTGGCACAGAAAGCGGATGTCATTTTGACTTTGAAGAAAGGTTCGATTGTGGGAAGTGAGGATACTGTGCTGGATGAGAAGATAAGAAGGGCGCTATTGGCGCAGGCTGAAGGGTTTTCTGCTCCGGATGATCTTAAAGATAAAATAATGCAGGAAATTGAAAAACAAAATAATTAAATCTATTTACTTCGTATTTGTATAGCAACACATAAGTGTAGGGGATAAGCATGTCTTAAATGTTTATTTACTACACTTAATTTTTTCCTTTTTTATTTGTTTTTAGACAAAAATTACAAGTAAACTCCTAAAATCAACAAGCAGAAAATTTTTGGGTTTTGAGCAGCTATAATAAAACCATCAATTAAAGAGAGGAATGGGATGATGAAAACGGATAGAGAGAATGTACTTATACACAAGTTTGAGAAGTTAGTTCCGGATGGAAATTATGGTCGTTTGGGAACGACATTTGAAACTACTCGCAAAAAATACTTTTTTGATACTGGGACTGGAAAAGTATTTGATTGTGAAACAGCAGAATATGAAGCATTCAAGCAACTGTTTGACCGAAATAGCATTGAAGCCGTTTTAGATGATAATGCCGGAAATTCAAACTTATGCGATGCTTATGAAAAAATATTGGATATGGTTGAAAAGGAACATATCTTGCAGGCTCCTAAACATGAAAATTTTGTACAGTTATCCGAAGAAAATTTGAAAATTCTTGTAGAGCAGGATTTGCAGCAGGTAATCTTGGAATTGACAGAAAAATGTAATCTTAGATGTAAGTATTGTATTTACAATGAGTATAATCCCGCCTATCGGAATTTTACGACAAGAGATATGGACTGGGATGTTGCTAAGCGGGCAATTGATTACACTTGCGCTCACAGCGGCAAAAAAATAGCTGTTACATTTTATGGTGGTGAACCATTGGTCAAATTCGATTTGATGAAGAAATGTATTGAATATAGCAAGTCAATTATGCAAGATAGGGAATTGACTTTTTCATTTTCAACCAATCTTACTTTGATGACACGAGAGATTGCGAAATATATTGCATCTGTTGATGGCTGTAGTGTCTTATGTAGTTTGGATGGTCCGCAGGTTATTCAAGATTCCTACAGAGTAAAGGCTGATGGGTCAGGTACTTTTGAACAGGCGATACAAGGCTTGCGATACTTGGTTGAGGAAATGGGAGAATCAGCAAAGGACCGTATTATTATTAATACAGTTGTATGCCCTCCATATACAAAAGAAAAATTGGATATGATTCAGAAATTTTTCGATGACTTGGATTGGCTTCCCAAAGAAATGGACAAGAAATGTGATTATGTTGAGGGTGGTACAATCAGAGAAGAGGATATTGCTGTTGATTTCTTGAGCGGCAAAGATATTAACGAAAAATATCAAAAGAACGAATTGGACTCTATAAGAGCATGGGCATTAGACAATGTTTTGAATAATGAAGACAAGAAGGGATACGCATCAGGAATACATAAGGATAATCTTATAAAGATACATAATCGTATGTTGACAGATACGCCAAATATAAGACTCACACGAAATGGCTGCTGTGTTCCCGGTAACAGAAGAATTTATGTACAGGTTGACGGTAACTTTTTAGCATGTGAAAAGGTAGGAGATTCGCCCAGTATTGGAAATGTTTTTACAGGAATTGATATTAAACAAATCAGGAAATATTACATGGAGGAATATGACCAGAAGTCGATAAAGCAGTGTAGTAATTGTTGGGCAGTAAATCTTTGTGGAATATGCTATGCAACCTGCTATGTTAAAGAGGGACTAGACGCCAACATTAAGAATGATGCATGTGAATACCAAAGAAAGCAGGCTAGAGGGGAACTAATAGCATATTATCAGCTTTTGGAAGATAAGCCGGAGGAAATAAAAAGGATAAAGGATATACCCACTTTTTAACGGTTTAAACACATATGTGTTTAAATATATATGAATCATCTTACTGATGAAGGGATGGAGGTGAAGATATGAAATTAGTAAATCCTATGGGAAGACAGGCTGACACGCTGGAAACAGGCGCAAATTATACTGGTGATGTAGTACGTAGTGGTTGTATTTGTTCTGGAAGCAATACTGTTGCTAATGCACACAATCAGGGTCCTTCCTGGTGTGTGGGTTACTGTGAACATGGTGATGTGAACAGGCATGCCAACATGGAAACAGCAAAATATGCTTAATATGAGCAGCTTTTGCGGGCAGAGGTGCCATCTTATTGTAAAAAGTAAGATGGTGCCTTTTTGCAGTAAGACATTAATGAGAAAATAGGAAAAGATATGAAAAGTTATATATACAATTTACAAAATACAAATAATATTACTGGAATAGTGCTTGTAGTTCATTGCGGTTCAATGAACGAAAAGAAAGAACAAAGAGGGTTTAGTCATTTGCTTGAGCATATGCTTATTAGCTTTGACAAATTTGATTATAACGAGGATATTAATTGTTCCGGCTACACGGATTTTTATTATACATATTTTTCTTTTTTAACGACACAGAAGCATATGAAGGAATGTATAAAATATGTAAAACAAATTATGGACGGGAGATTTATAACTGAGGATATATTGGAAGATATTAGAGAAGATGTGTTAAAGGAGTACGATGCCTTTTTTTCTAAAAAATATGGTATTGAATATCAATGGTTATTAAGAAGAACGAAATATATTGATCAGCTTGCGATTGGTGACTTCGATATTATAAAAAATTGTACGCTTGAGCAGTTGAGAGAATATTTTCTTCATAATTATATATCAGAAAAATTTGAATTAATAGTTATGGGAAATATTAAAGAGCAGGAAACAAGCATATTTTCCTGTGATAATGTTTTAAAAAATCATGACACTGTACATAGATATTGTACAGATAATTTTGAATGGGTTCATTATGGAAAAGGACAATTTTTAAAAATTTATTATATAAAGGTTTTAGATGGACAAGAAGATTTCATATATGATTATCTATTTTGTGCAATAATTGAAAACTTTTTAGGTGATTATTTTAATGATGAATGCGTGGAAGTAACTAAAGTTTTATTATCGAGAGCAGAAGAATTTTTTTGTATAAGCATGTCAAAAAAGAATCTAAGGGATATTAATAATTTAAGGATTCTAATAAACAGAATAGTTGAAAGTATAGACGAGACTTATGTGAGAAATTTTTTAAAAGAGTACAAAGAAATGTACGTTAGATATTTAAGCAAGGGATATGGGATTAATATAGTTAATGAAATGAAAATTTGCATAAAACATCTTGTTTTTAAAGGTCAATTAATTGGGACACAAGAAATAAATAATCTAATTCTGAATGAAATAGATAACGTAGATATAGATATGATTGTAAAAATGGTTCAACAAATGAAAATAAATGAAAAATCATTTTATCTATACAAGATATTGGAAATTTAGTGTTAGAGATAATTGAGGAGGTTAAAATGAAGAAAAAAATCAAAAGTGCAATAACTATATTTATAAATATCTTTATCTTATTATGGAAAAGTTCTAAACTCTATTTTATTGGAATGATAGTAACAAATGTTATAATTGGGTTATTGTTTTCAGGACAAATGATTGTTTGGAAAAAAATTATAGATGCTGTTCAAACAGGAATAATTGCAGATATGATATTGGGAATTATTATTTATTTGGTAATTTCTATAATACAAAATGCTGTAGATCAGGCTTGCCAGTATTATAAAATAAATTTATCTAACCATACAAATAAATATATTACTAACAAGATATTGGAAAAAACAAAAAATATAAGTCTGAAGCAGTATGGAAGTGCCGGAATCCATGATAAAATTAAAAAGGCTAATGAAGAATCCTCTGGAAGAACTATGAATTTACTGTATTCAGCAGGTATGCTTATAAAGGGAATCAGTATTTTTGTTTCAACAGCTCTTATTTTGATTAGCTTTAGCGTTCCGGTAATGATAATATGTTTGATTACAAGCGTTCCAATGCTATTGTTAGGAATGAAAATTGCAATTAAACAATATGAAATTTATAATGAGCGTTTTGAAAATATGCGTTTTATTGAGCATATAAAAAATATGCTGACAAAATATGAAAATATAAAAGAGATTAAAGTATATAAAGTTACGGATTATTTTATCAAACATATAAATAAATCGTTTGATAAATATATTGCAGAGGATAAGAAAATAAGAAAAAAATTTGCTTTTAAGAATACTGGTGTTGCGTTTTTGGAAAATGTTATTATATATTGTGTAAAAGTGGCAGTTGGTATAAAAGTAATACTTTATAAGATGACAATAGGGGATTGGACTCTATATATAAGTGCTATTGATAATTTTAAAAATTCTATTAGTAATATTTTATCAGTCATAACTACAATATATGAAGATGGATTGTATGTGAATAATTTTTTTGATCTTATGAAACTGAATACAGAAAATAATGCTACATACAAATTTAATACCTGCTTTAAAAGGATTGTTTTTGAAAATGTATGGTTTAAATATCCAGAAGCAGATCAATATATAATAAAAGGGATTGATTTGGAAATAGAGAAAGGTAAAAATTATGCGATTGTTGGACTAAATGGTTCGGGAAAAACAACCATTTTGAAGTTATTATTACGATTATATGTTCCAACTAAAGGGCGAATATTAGTGGATGATATGGATATTATGGATATTCAGGAAGATGATTACTATAACTATGTAGCGGCTGTATTTCAGGATTTTATAAAATATCCTGTAACTGTAAGAGAAAATATAGCTTTAGGGGATATAAATAGGTTAGAGGATGAATATTGCATAAAAGAGGCAGCAAAAAAAAGTGGCATATATTCTTACATAAGCTTTCTCAAACATGAGTTTAATACTCAATTGCAAATGGAGTGGACAAATGCAACAGAATTGTCATTAGGGCAATGGCAAAAATTAGCAATAAGCAGGGCATTGTTTAAAAATGCGATGATTGTAATATTGGATGAACCTACAGCATCATTAGATCCCATTGCTGAAGTAGAGATTAGTGATAATATCAGAACATTGATGGAGGGAAAGACCTGTATATTGATAGCTCACAGGTTTTCTACTGTAAAGCTGGTAGATAATATTTATGTTATAAAGAATGGTAATATAGAAGAGTTTGGTTCTCATGATGAACTTATGGAGAAAAATGGAGAATATGCAAGACTGTATAATATACAGGCACAAGGATATTTGAATTAGAAGTATAAAAAACAGTCTGAAACTGGACCTATGTCAATACTTTGGACAAAAAAAGTCGAAAGATTATGCTGCTTTTTTAGTTCTTCATCCTCCTTTTGCTGTGGTGTCAAATAACCAATAGAGCTATGTATCCGCTTAC
>BLMC01000116.1 GCA_011959805.1 Lachnospiraceae bacterium
CAAAACGACAACTTATGAATGGGCATGGCTGAATTGTTACTGTGTTGGCAGTCAAATTTAAAAGGAGTAGGAATATTATATTTTTATACAAAGGTTGTCTACTAGATATTTATTGTGATGTACTGAAGTGGATAAATCTTGTGAATTGTGACATGATGAAAAAGTTATCTCTATACTTGACGAGAGGGAAAAACATGAGTACGGAAATACGCTAATTTCTTTTTTAGTCAGATAATCTTTACAAAAAAACAATTAAAAAAAGTCTTAGTGTTATTATAAAATTTAAAAATCAACGATAATTATTGCTTTACCAGTAGTTGCTCTATTCTAACTTGTGCTTGTTTTTTGCAGTGAGTGCATATGCTGCATCTTCTATTACAAATTATATGGAAACAAGGACAGACAATGAAAAATAGATAAGGGAGTAGACTATATCTTTTGTGATAGCGCAGCAGGAAAAGATGACAAACTCTTTTTTCTGTTTCTGCTGGAAACATTGTGTTTGTATTGGCACAAAAAGATAGTTATATTTCTGTCGGACCATTTGACAATATGGAGACGCTTATGCAAGCAGTACAAGTATAGAATAAGCTTATATAGGAAGAAAAGAAATTGGTCATGGAAGCTGTCGCAGATATTTATGGAAACGTCGAATCACATAATAAAAATTGAATTTTTGAAATGGAATTGAACAGATACTATGATGATACAGACCCATTTATTAATGAAAAGTTATTTTGCGTATTCGAGGATAGAAGTAATTTGGAGGCAAAAGTCTTTTTTTAATGGACGGCAAAAGTAGAATTGTTGAAATGAGAGATAATCAAACAGGTCTGGGTAAGTACATGGAATGAGAATATTGAAAATGATATTTTTACAATTGCGTGAAACAATATTTTAAAAGAAAATGAGTATGTTATAAGAATTGTTGGGACGGAAATAAATTATGCAAAAATTAAAGCTGCTTTTGACAGTGATTTAGTGCAAGAAAGAATACGTCGACATAAATCAAATAAAAGCAAATAATCGCTTGTATATTTTTATTTTGTCAGTGGGAATCAAAAGGCGATAGTCTAAATGTTATTGTCTTTATGAATTATAAACATATTCATAAATTAGATATCGACCTATATGAGAGAAAGAGAATGTATCATATCTCCTTTCAATGTTTTTGCGAAACTGTTATACAATATGCATCTAACAACGTATGACACGACAGAAACGGACGAAAAGAAAAAAATTTTTGAATACCAATAAATATGCTGCAAAAGCGATGCGTAGAGAGGAAGGAAAGAAGAAAACTATATTTGTTAAAAAACAAAATTAAGAAAAATACTACATTTTAGTAAAATATAAAATTTGCGTTTTGTAAGTTGGCGTACACAAAAATTTTTATAATACGCATAAGTAAATGTTTCACGTGAAACATTTATTTTTAAAACCTATTTTTTGAAAATATTAATACAACCAACATGTAATAACAAATTATTAATATTTTTCAACATGGATACGAGAGGCAACAATAGGAATAATAACTGTTGCACGTAAAATAGTTGTTTTATAATTTTGATTGTTTAAAATATAGTTCTCAATACTTAAATAAAACTAAAGTATAAATTTTATGTTTTATAGGTTAACTCTATAAAAATCCCTATAATACAAATACAGAAAATGTTTCACGTGAAACAATAAATTATTAATATTTTTCGCAGAGAGGTACTAAAAAAATAATAGCAATAATAAATGTTTCACGTGAAACATATAATTGGTATATATGAAAGATTACTTAAATTACAAGATGTTACGAAAATAGTAGTAGTTGAATCAACACAAAAAGAACGATTCATTAAAATATAAATTTTAATGAATTCCAAAAGTAACTAAGAATAACACTAAAATATAATGCTATACAATGCCTAAAGTTAACAGAGTAAATACAAAGGAATAAATTTAATATTTGTAATGCTGTGAACAATTTTTTTTGATAAACAATTTGTTTTGTATATCTAATTTTCCTTTAAGTAAACTAGAAAAAACTTTTACTAATAAAGAGGAGGAGTGTATATCAGATGTGGAATGATTTCCCACTCTATAGGCAGTAAATAATGTATTTGTATCAATGGCGGGATTTAATCTCTCATTTGATATGCCTTTGGCGGATTGCAGAAAAATGTATCATGCTACATATAATGCGTGCTTCGCAGCAAGAACCCCTATGGCGTTCTTGAATATTATTGTAAATCATAGATAATCAATATAAATAAAAAAATGGACAAGGTAGAGAAGGTATCTTAAATTAAAATTGCAAGTAGTGTATAAAAAATAAAATAATTGGCAAACAAAAGTCTATTTGTGTACCCAGTTTTTTGTAATTTGCATAAGTTTATATGTGATGGGAACAAAATGTATTAACGTTATCAACTTAATAAATTAAACAATGATAGATTTCACGTGAAACATTTTAATTTTGTATAGCAAATAAGGTATTTTAGTGATATAATAATGATAAACTATTTTGAAAAAACAAAAATCTTACACAAGAGAATCAAATTATGGTGGAGGAGTACAATGGGGAAAATTATTGCGATTGCAAACCAAAAAGGTGGTGTAGGTAAAACAACTACTTCGATTAATCTGTCGTCATGTATTGCTGCAAAAGGGAAAAAAGTATTGGTAATCGATATTGATCCGCAAGGAAATACAACCAGTGGTTTTGGTATTGAAAAAAACGAATTAGAGAATACAATCTATGAATTAATTTTGGGGGATTGTTCCATAGAAGATTGCATTATCAAAAATATTTTTCCCAATATTTCCGTTTTGCCATCAAATGTAAATTTAGCTGGCGCAGAAATTGAATTGATCGGTGTTGAAAAGAAAGAATATATATTAAGAAATGAAGTAGATTGGGTGAAGGACAGATATGATTTTATTATTATTGATTGCCCGCCATCTCTAAGCCTATTGACAATTAATGGCATGACAACAGCAGATTCCGTGTTAGTGCCAATACAATGTGAATATTATGCACTGGAAGGGTTAAGTCAGTTAATTCACACTATCAATCTTGTCAAAGAGAGATTAAACCCAGATTTGGATATGGATGGCGTTGTTTTTACAATGTTCGATGCCCGCACAAACCTATCTTCACAAGTAGTTGAAAATGTAAGAAATCACTTGAGTCAGAAAATATATAATACACTCATACCAAGAAATATTAGGCTTGCAGAGGCACCTAGTTATGGAAAGCCGATAAATTTGTATGATCCAAAATCATCAGGTTCGGAAAGTTATATGTCTTTAGCCGACGAGGTAATCGAGAACAACAGTTAACGAACAACAAAAAGGAGAAATTGAATGGCACAACGAGGATTGGGTAAAGGTCTTGATTCTTTGATACCTACATCAAGTAGGAATGAGAATAAGGAGGTAAAACAAAACGAGACGGTTGTAAAAATTGCAAAGGTTGAGCCAAATAAAGACCAGCCCCGTAAAAATTTTGACGAGGACGCATTACAAGAACTGGCAGATTCGATTAAGCAGTTTGGTCTGCTTCAGCCAATCCTTGTACAAGATAGAAAAACGTATTATGAAATTATTGCCGGAGAGAGAAGATGGCGTGCTGCAAAACTTGCTGGTTTAAAAGAAATTCCTGTTATTATTCGCAATTATACTGATCGGGAAATTGTGGAAATTTCATTGATTGAGAATATACAGAGAGAGGATTTGAATCCAATTGAAGAAGCACGCGCTTTTAAAAGACTTTTAGATGAATTTCATTTAAAACAGGATGAAGTTGCAGAGCGCGTTTCAAAAAGTAGAACAGCTGTCACAAATAGTATGCGCCTACTAAAACTTTGTGATGGCGTACAACAAATGATCATAGATGATATGCTTTCTACGGGACATGCGCGTGCATTAATCTCAATTGAAGATACAGATTTGCAATTACAAATTGCACAGAAAATATTTGATGAAAAATTAAGTGTGCGCGAAGTAGAAAAACTTGTCAAAGGTATTGTTAATTCGGAGAAAGTAGAGGAAGAAAAGAAAGAAGTACCTCAGAGTATACAATATATTTATCAGGATATTGAAAATAAACTAAAGGAAAAACTTAGCAGAAAAGTGGCAATCTCCGCAAAAGGTAAGAGTGGTGTTGGGAAAATAGAGATTGAGTTTTATTCAAATGATGATTTGGACCAATTAATAGAATCACTTTCAAATATAAATGTATAACAGGAGAGACAGATGAATAGTAAATTTTTTAACACCTTAGGATTAGGAAATATTGATATAGGTATATTATTGATTGGGCTAGTTGTATTTTGTATTCTCCTTTTCACATTAAATATAATTGCCTTTGTACAGATAAGTAAATTCAAGAAAAAATATACAAAATTTATGCTTGGCAAAGATGGTGCAAATCTTGAGAATGATATTATGACATTATATGAAGACAATAAGTTTATGAAGCTAAGCATTGACCGCAATAGAGAAAGCATTAAAGAGCTTTCAAAAAAACATGAGAATGCCTTTCAAAAATTAGGTCTCGTAAAATATGATGCCTTTACAGAAATGGGCGGTAAACTCAGTTTTGCTTTGGCATTATTAGATGAGAATAATAATGGATTTATCATTAATTCAGTACATAGTTCTGAGGGATGCTATTCCTATACAAAGTGGGTGAAGGATGGGGATTCACAGCTTGCACTTAGCAATGAGGAAAAGGTCGCAGTGGAACGTGCTGTCAATGGTAATTCATCTGACTCAGAATAATTGCATAAATGGACGAAAAGTTCAAATTTCTAAAGAGAGAAGGAAAAAGTTATGAAATTAGTGACAGTTGAAGATTTAAGAGAAGGTGACATTATTGCCAGCGATGTTTTACTTGAAGATTACACTGTAGTTCTCAGTAAAGGAACTGTAATTAAAACTCAATATATTGATAAATTGCGCGAACTGGAAATTTTTACTGTGTATATTGAAGAACCGCAAGAAAAAGAAGAAGTAAAAACACAGCCAAAACCCCCAGTAGCAGCAAAAAAGACAGAGGTAAAAACTCCTGCAGCTCCAGTACAACCTTCCGCAGAAAAAACATTTTCACCACAGGCACCAGCTCAGAAAAAAGCAAAGAAGCTTTCTATGGAAAAGGTTACAATTCTTCGTGATGATGTGGAGGAACAGGTAAAGAATAAAATTAAAGATATTCTTGAAATGCATATTTATCAACAGACGGAAGGTCTGCAAAAAATTGCAGAAACTGCACAAAATATTATAACTGATATTCTTGAAGAAGAGGAAGTTGTTGAGAAAGTTTATGATGTTCGAGAGAGAAGTGCTGATATTTATGAGCATTCTCTTCAGGTTTGTACAATTGCTACTTTGATTGGATTGAAATTAGGAATGAGTAAAAAACAAGTTTATGATATTAGTGTCGGCTCTTTAATACATGATCTTGGACTTCGCTATCTTGTAGTGCGTTATGAAGATCAAGATATTAATCTTTTGCCAGCAAAAGACCAAGAAGAATATAAAAAGCATCCAATCTATGCATATACAGCAGTTAAAAATGAGACATGGCTTTCAGAAAATGCGAAAGATATTGTATTGAACCACCATGAGAAAAAAGATAAATCAGGTTATCCTCTCGGCACAGACCTTGTTTCTCGTATGACCCAGATTGTCGGTGTCTGCGATGAATTTGACGAGTTGATTTGTGGGGTAGGAAAAGCAAGAGTGCGTGTTCACGAGGCAATCAACAACATTAGAAATTATAGTGGAATCTGGTATGATTCAGATATTGTGTCTGCATTTTTACAGTTGATTGCAGTTTATCCTGTTGGTTCCAGAGTTAAGACAAACAAAGGGGAGCTTGGCATTGTAATGCGTCAGAATCCGCATTTTCCAGAGAGACCTGTGCTTCGTATTATTGAAGATAAATATGGTCAGGCAATTCATGTAGAAGTAATTGTTGATCTTATTAAAGATACAAGTGTAGTAATTCAACAGGTTGTAAAGTAAATATTTAAAGGAGTACCATAATATGATTGATATTAAGTTTTTGCGGGAAAATCCTGAAGTAGTAAAAGAAAATATCAAAAAAAAGTTTCAGGATCATAAGCTTGCGCTTGTAGACGAAGTGATTGAACTTGATGCGCAGGCAAGAAAAACACAGCAGGAAGCAGACAGTCTTCGCGCTGATAGGAATAAATTATCAAAACAGATTGGCGCATTGATGGGACAGGGAAAAAAAGAGGAAGCAGAAGAAGTAAAAAAGCTGGTGAATGCGCAAGCTAAAAAGCTGGAGGAACTTGCAGAGAAAGAAAAAGAGCTTGGTGAGAAAGTCAACAAAATTATGATGACAATACCAAATATTATAGATCCAAGTGTGCCAATCGGTAAAAATGATACGGAAAATGTTGAAATTCAGAAATATGGAGAGCCGTTTATTCCTGATTTTGAGATTCCATATCATACAGAGATTATGGAAAAGTTGAATGGTATTGATCTTGAAAGTGCGAGAAAAGTTGCTGGAAATGGTTTTTATTATTTAATGGGTGATATTGCAAGATTGCATTCTGCTGTAATTTCTTATGCAAGGGATTTTATGATTGACAGAGGATTTGTATATTGTATTCCGCCTTTCATGATTCGCAGTAATGTTGTGACTGGGGTTATGAGTTTTGACGAAATGGATGCAATGATGTATAAGATTGATGGAGAGGACCTTTATCTGATTGGTACGAGTGAGCATTCAATGATTGGCAAGTTTATTGATACCATTATTCCAGAGGTTGAGTTGCCAAAAACATTGACCAGTTATTCTCCATGTTTTCGCAAGGAGAAAGGTGCGCATGGACTGGAAGAGCGCGGTGTATATAGAATACATCAATTTGAAAAGCAGGAAATGATTGTTGTATGTAAACCTGAGGAGTCCCCCATGTGGTTTGATAAATTGTGGCAAAATACAGTGGATTTTTTTCAAAGCCTTGATATTCCTGTACGTACTTTGGAGTGCTGTTCCGGTGACTTGGCGGATTTAAAAGTAAAATCAATTGATGTAGAAGCGTGGTCACCCAGACAGAAAAAATATTTTGAGGTAGGAAGTTGTTCTAATCTTGGGGATGCGCAAGCAAGAAGATTAAAGATTAGAGTCAATGCAGAAAATGGAAAGTATTTTGCGCACACATTGAATAATACCGTTGTAGCACCGCCTAGAATGCTGATTGCATTTTTAGAGAACAATTTGCAAGAAGATGGATCTGTAAAAATACCAAAGGCATTGCAACCATATATGGGTGGAAAAACAAGTATAAAATAATATGCGTTAATGAAAAAATAAATTTCAAAATAAGCATATAAAGAAAGGCATGGTTATTGTGCACAGATATTTAAGGGCAATTGGTTTTAGCAAAATAAAAAAGAGAGAAGAACTTCAGGCACTCATCAACGAAGTTGTGGAGCAAACAATCTTGAATTCATCTAAACCAAGTAAAGAAAAGATTAATCATAAAAAACAGGTTTATGATTATGCAAGAGATATCGCAGCAGATGAGGATGATCGTGTATATGCAGAGTTATCTCTTGATTTTGTACATGGTGCTGGAATCTGTGTGCGCGGTGAATTTGATGACGACAACAGTTTTTTATATGAATATTATTTTCCTTATTTAACTGGAACGCACATCAGTTCCAATGAAGATATTACAGTTGAAAGGCAGGCGGAGAAAGAATCTTATGCGGGTGTCTGTGATGACATTAAAGTTGGTGTTACAATAATATTTTATTTACGAAATATGGTACCATATATAAGGCTTAAGGCATTAAAGCGCTTGCCGGTCCAAGGAACCTCACTTGTGTTAAGTGCACTTTCTGTTGACGGTACAATTATGATGCCCATTATTAAAAATGAATATGAAAAACAGCGAATTAAAAAGGTGTCAAATGAGCGCAATCAATTGATTGCACAGGCTAGAATGGGTGATGAAGATGCGATTGAAAGTTTGACACTGGAAGATATGGATACTTATACCACGATTTCACGAAGAATCCATAAAGAGGATGTTTTTAGTCTGGTTGATACGTATTTTATGCCATATGGTGTGGAGTGCGATCAATATTCGATTTTGGGGGAAATTGTGGATTTTCATGTGGATACAAACCGTGTCACAGACGAAGAGGTGATTTTTATGACACTTGAGTGCAATGAAGTGACTCTTGAGGTATGCATTAATCGGACAGATTTATATGGGGAGCCAGCTATTGGCAGACGATTTAAGGGTGTTATCTGGCTTCAAGGTTATATAGAGTTTCCACAACAAA
The DNA here is from genome assembly GCA_011959805.1 of Lachnospiraceae bacterium. Lineage (GTDB taxonomy): Bacteria > Bacillota > Clostridia > Lachnospirales > Lachnospiraceae > COE1. The sequence goes on from BLMC01000116.1 coordinate 8,323, forward strand.
ATTTGTAGTGTTATATTATTTTTGGCTTTAACAAGATAAAATTAAAGAATAATAATCATTTTAAATTTATTTTTCCATAATAGATAGTTTTAATTAACCCAAAATAGAACTTTGTACATGCTATAAAGTTTGATAGACAATATAAAATGAGAAAGGCATCAAGTTATTGTCAAGTAATTTTATATAATTTGATGCCTAAAACAACATATTTTTATAGGAAAAAAGCGAAAACTCTTGCAATAATTAAAACATCTGTTATAATATAAAAGTACTTAATCACATGGCTTTGTGATTTTTATAAAACATCAATCTACATTAATTTATAGAAAAATTTAATATAGTTTGATGATTTGTTTATTAACAATTTTCATATAAGTCCTCGTAGCTCAGTTGGATAGAGCGATCGCCTCCTAAGCGATAGGTCGGAC
>BLMC01000117.1 GCA_011959805.1 Lachnospiraceae bacterium
ATATCAGCGCAACAAGGATTTATATGAGAAAAAGCAAGTAGAAGTATCGCTTTTGTCTGCATCGCGCAAAATCAGCAATCTGATCTTTTCTCTGAATTTCTATCAAAAGGAAGCAGTAGCAGATAACTGGGCATCCGCTGTTTATCAGGTATATTTTACAGATTGTAACGGAAAGCAGATCAGTGATATACAGAAGATTATTGCAGATAAGACCAGTGAGAATGGGCAGGAACGAATATTTCGGTGCAGCTTTCATTTGAAGTCTTTAAAATATGACAATAAAGAGATTTATTATCTTGTGATCGCAAAAGAAAACGGAGAGATAAGATCACAGTTGGAATTTCAGATCGATATTGCTTTTGCAGTGGAGGAGTTTGACTTCTTTGGATAGGAAGGGCACATGGAAGATAATCGTGAATTAATAAAGAATAAACTGCTTCAGTATTTTGACGGAAAGATTGTGCGAAAAGACCTGAAAAAGAACCCCTATTTTAATAAGGGTTCTTTGATCGTTTCAGGACTTTGCATTTACTGCAAAGTCCTAAGCTGAATTGTGACATAAAACCACTTATTTTCTGGCGAAAGCATTGCATTTATCTTGAATCCATGTATAATCAAAAGAGACGTAGAGATGTGTCTGCAATGATGCAGATATTGCATCGTGCCGGGTTCCTAAGTGGGAAGGAAGAGTCTGCTTTGAAAATATTGATTATTGAAGACGAGACCGTTATTAGAAATGGACTGTTAAAACATATTTCGTGGGAAAGCCTTGGCGTTGACGAAATAAAAGTGGCTGAGAACGCGGAAAAAGCATACATAGTCTGTCAGGATTATATTCCTGATATTGTGTTGTCTGATATTTTTATGCCTGGTGAAAATGGCATTGAGTTATGTAAACGGCTGAGAAAACTGTTTCCAGAGGTTGAGATTATATTTGTTACAGGTTATGCGGATAAAGAATATCTGAAAGCAGCAATTGATTTGCATGCGGTGCGCTATGTGGAAAAGCCAATTAGCAGAGAGAATATTTCAGAGGCAATTAGAGAGGCAGTACAGCGCGTTGCTAGGACAAGAGAGCAGAAGGAGGCGCGGCTGCATACCTTATTTTTGGATTCTTCATCACAGCCCTTTTATACTAGTGGAAAAAATATTTTTTGTGTTGGAATCCTGCGCTTGGAATGTCGAGATAAACTTATGGCGGCGAAAGAGTGGCTGACAGAAAGTCTGGATGCATGGTTGGAGGAAAATAATCTTAATATTCTAGTAGAAATTTCTGATGCCAGAACATTGTCTTTTCTTTTAGGAGGAAAAGATAGATTTCCGAGTTGCGAATCTGTAAAGACAGTATTTGGACAAGTATTGTGCCAGATTTTTAGCGAAGATGTCAAGTGGTTTTTGACGATAGGAAAACAGGTTGATGCAGTGGAATATATTACACCATCTTGGCAGGAGGCAGTGAAAGCGCAGAAAGCACTTGTCTATACAGGATGGAAACACATTGTCTTTGCAAATGAATTGCAAGGAAAACATGAGTTGAATGTTGATGAGACGATTGTGGAGAAGTTTGCGGAAGCAATATTGCAGAAAAATGAAAAAGCAGCGCTTGAACTACTTGACAGATTTACGGATACGCTTGAGAAAAATCAGGTGTTTTTTTCGGGAGATATCCGTCATACTTATTATGATATACATTCTGTTTTAAAACGGGCAGAACAGACAATGTGTCTAAATGATAAAATATGCGATACAGAGTATATGGGCACAGATTTTTTTGAGAATGCGCAGACGTATGAGGAGATGAATGCTTATCTGAAAAAACGTATTGTCGCGCTGGTAGAAGATGCAGATTTACAAAAGAATATCTATGTCGTACAGAAAGTGATGGATTATATATGGAAGAATTATGGGGATTCCTCGTTATCGATTAAAACCTTATCAGAATATGTCTACCTGACGCCGACGTATTTGAGCAATCTGTTTAAAAAGGGCGCTGGAATTACGATTGGTCAGTACATGGTAGACGTTCGGATTGAAAATGCCAAGCGATTAATGAAAGATCCAAAGCTCAAATTTTATGAAGTAGCGCGCATGGTAGGGTATGAGGACGCCAACTATTTTGCAAAAATATTTAAGAAGAAGATACAAATGACCCCGTCGGAGTATAAGGAAAGTTTATCGTTAAAATGAAAAACAGAATATCAAAGTTGACAATGCAGAAACGGATGATGCTATTTTTTGCGGTTCCATTATTGATTGTACAGATTTTAAGCTCAATTCTGTCATATGCAGTTTTGTTTGAAAAATTTAGAAATCAGTATGATTATTCGATAGGACAATCGCTTACACAGGCAGTGTCTTTTCTGGAAAGTTATATCCGAAATATGGGATATCTTGCAGAGATGGTCGAAAACAATGGACAGATTCTTACAGTGCTATCTTCTGATAAATTTTATAATACAAGAGGAAAAGATGAACAGTATATAGAGTTCTACACATTAAATAAAGCGTTTAATTCTCTTGAGATTGCAAATTCTATTTACCGTTTTGGTTTATATGTTTCTGACAATATCACATATTCCAACAATAATTATTATATTTTCCCAGAAAGTAGGTTAAAAGAGCGAAAAGACTATGAACAAATGCTCGAAGCGTTCAATATGGGAAGCGATTATATTGCGCTGAGTGAAGAACGCCTTGATATCGGAGCGTCGCAACTGTCTTCTACAGTGACCTTGTACCATCAAATTAGGTCGGGCAGTGATACAAATTCGCGGGTTTTAGGCGTATGTAGTATCAGCATCGATAAGAAATGGATTGTACAAGTGATGGAAAATACAAACGTTACGCCAAATGGATTGGTGTATCTAGTCAATGCGACAGGAGAAGGGATTCTTTCGTCCGACCCATTTTTGTTTGAAATGTTGAGGGAACAAGAGCATTTTCCGTTGGCAGGAGGCAAAACAGCATGGGAATTGATACAGATTGGTGATATAGATTACTATATGGACCGAAAAGATGTAGAGAATACAGGCTGGCAGATGGTGTCGCTCATTCCTTTGAATGAATATGACAAACAATATTTTCCGCTGATATTGACGGCTGTAATTGTACTTGTAGTTATGGCGCTTATGATTGTGATTGTTTCTTTTATTTTATCGAATTACTATGTGGGAAAGCTAAAGAAATTAAGTCTGGAAATGCAACATTTGCAGGATGGGGACTTGAATGTACAGATTCCTTCCGACCAGCAAGGAGATGAGATAGAGGATGTATATAGTAATTTTAACTTTATGGTAGGTGAGGTTCGCAGGTTGGTTCAAGAGCATTATCAACTTGGTAAGGATGTGCGCGTAGCGGAAATACGGGCATTGCAAGCACAGATTAATCCGCATTTTCTATATAATACACTGGACTTAATCAATTGGATTGCTATGGATTATGGCGCGAATGATATTGAGAAAATCGCATGGAATCTGGCAAGATTTTATCGACTTAGTTTAAATCATGGCAAAGATTTGATTAGCATTGAGGAGGAGATTGAGCATGTACAGGTGTATGTCAATATTGAAAAGTTTCACTATGATGATGCGATTGATTTGAAGACAGATATCCCAGATGCGCTTAAAAATCTTGCATGTATGAATATTATTTTGCAGCCTTTTGTGGAGAATGCGATTGTGCATGGAATTGGGGAAAATTCGGAGATTCAGCGCTGCTCTATTGTGATTTGTGCAAAAATGATAGAAGAAGATATTTTGTTTACCGTAAAGGATGATGGTCCGGGAATGACAGAGAGACAGATGCAAGATGCGATTTCTGTTAATATGGACCAGATTAAAGGTGGATATGGTATTAAGAATATCAATTTTAAGTTAAAGCTTTGTTTTGGCGAGAAATATGGAGTGCATTATGAGAGTGTCTTAGGAGAAGGGACAACCGCGTTTATTCTTATTCCAGCAATGACAATGGAAGAAGCAAAAGCAAAAATGGAATAAAGGGATTTATTGAGAAAAAGATCAGGTATAGGTGCCTGGTCTTTTTTATGCACAGACCCGTGCAGAAGAAATAAGCCGCAAAAGCGGCGCACGGGTCGCGCGGCGAGTAGGAAAACCTTCCCTACTCGATTGCACACGGGTGTCCATAGGAAAATAGTCAGCAGAGCTGACGGACACCCGGCGCGCGAGTAGGGAAAAATCTTCCCTACTCGATTGCACACGGGCACCCAAGTGAAATTTGTCAGCAGAAGCTGACAGGTGCCTGGAGTTATAAAATATAAAAGACTTCTTAATCAAAATAAATACAAAACAGCCACAGCATAGCATTTATGCGATACTGGCGGGAAGGAGGGAATTGATTATGGGTCACGATTTAACAGCATTATACGAGAGGTTGAGCCATGATGACGAGTTACAGGGCGAGAGCAACAGCATATCTAACCAAAAGGCAATGTTAGAGGATTATGCGGAAAAGAACGGATTTATGGGTATACGCCACTTTACCGATGATGCAGATATAATAGGACTTAATCAGAAAACCTTGATTTAAAGGGTTTTACCGATTAAGTCTGGAACAGGAAAAAAGCATGACAGGGGAAGGGCAATGTAAAGGAGCAGGGGCGGGCGGCTTGTAAGTGCCCTTAACTGCCAGCAGGAGCAGGTGCATGAGCAGATGCGGCAGACAAAAGAACAGTTTGGAAAGACGGACCAGCAGCAAACTGAGCGGCTCGAAGTATTTAGTTGTTTATGCTTTCTTAGACATAGAGATGTCAATAGTTCTTATTGTTTCAATTAAGGATAAAATAGTTCAGATACAGTGTGAACTATTGGCATTCTATATTGAAAGCATGGTCTTTTCTGATACGTGTTCTTCAAGAAAATGCAGATGTTTGCAGAGCATTGCCTGCGTTTTGCTTCAGGTAAAGAAATAGGCATCTTTTTCTATAAAAATAAGAGAAACAAATTGGTAAGAGTCGATAAATGAAAAAGGATGCACACCATTATGTATGGAGTGTATCCTTCAAGTGGAACGAAATGGAGAAGTTTTTCCATTGAAAGGTTAGGCAAGGGGGTTAGGTATAAGTTTTGATAATTTCTTCGGCAATAGTTCGCTTTGCAATGCAGCGATCCATTGCCTGTTTTTCTATGTAACGGTGAGCATCAGGTTCGCTCATGGAGAGTTCACGAATCAATATCCATTTTGCCTTGTTGACCAGACGGATTTCAGCCATTTTTTCTTCGATGGACAGAGACTTCTTCTCAAATTGTTTCAGTCGTTCGCTGGCGCTTTCCATCCAGTTAAGGGCATGAGTCATAGTTTGTTTTGAGATTGGCTTTGGCAAAGTGAAAACGCCATACTCTGCAACCTTATCGTGGATACCGGCATGAACATCATTTTTTACCAAAAGCAACACAGCAGATGATTTGGTAGTACAGATGTCAATCGCAAAACGAGTGCCCGCATCATCAGGCAAAGGGGCGTTGATAATAACAAAATCAAATGTTTTTTCTGCAAGCGCCCGTTTGGCGGCACTGACACTTGTAACATGATTCATAGGGTAGTATCTTGTTTCGGGAAGTAGGTCCGCAAAGGCAGAGGTGAAACGATCTGTTGCAGACACGATGAGTATACTGTAAAAACGTTCTTTTAAACTCATTTTACACCTCCTCCTTTTTCATTGGTTTCAATTATTTATTGCAATATATATCTAAGATGGCATTTGGTATATGTTCTTTTATAAAATTACTGTTTGCGGCTGTAGAACATGCAGATTTAAAATCGCAGGGCAGTTGCTCAAATTTTGCCAGTGTATCTGCATCTGCTTTATACAGGTTCATATCAGCGGGGCTTGGTAATTCCAGTTTGTTTTGAATGCCATCCATAATGGCATAAATCAGCAGGGCAAATGCAAGATAAGTATTTGCAGATGGGTCTGGAGATCGAAGCTCCACACGCTGGTATTGGCCTACAGCAGCAGGAACCCTGACGAGCTGGGAACGGTTCTCGCTGGACCAAGAGATATATCTTGGAGCTTTATTGCTGCCAAAACGCTGATAAGAATTTTCCGTTGGGTTTAAAAATACAGTCATATCCGCAGCCTTATCCAGAATAGCAGCAATCATGTAATTCATACAGTCTGTATCACCAGAGCATTTTGCGGATATATTGATATGGAATCCGTTTCCAGGTTTATCATCCAGCGGTTTGGGACTGAAATCAGCAAAAAGCCCATTACGTCTGGCGATTGTTTTCACAACAGTCTGGAAGGTCATGGCATTGTCGGCAGCAGTCAGTGGATCGGAATAGCGAAAATCAATTTCGTTTTGTCCCGGACCTTCTTCGTGGTGAGAACTTTCAGGCTGTATTCCCATCTGTTCAAGTGTCAGACATACTTCACGGCGGATATTTTCGCCTCTGTCTTCTGGGGCAATATCCATATAGCCTGCGTTATCATAAGGCTCTTTGGTCGGGTTTCCATTATCATCCAGAGTAAACAGGTAAAATTCCTGTTCAGCACCAAAGAAGAAGTGGAATCCTGCGTTTTGGGCATCCTGAATTGCTTTTTTTAAAATAGAACGGGTGTCACATTCAAATGTTTTTCCGTCCGGGTGGGTAATATTACAGAACATTCGTACCACACGGCCATGCTCTGGTCTCCATGGCAGGGGCATCAGTGTGTCCGCGTCCGGATGGAGAAACAGATCGGAATGATTTTCATCGCCAAAGCCTGCGATGGCAGAGGCATCAATGGCAATTCCACATTCAAAAGCGCGGGGAAGCTCCTCTGGCATGATGGATATGTTTTTCTGTTTGCCAAATACATCGCAAAAGGCGAGGCGGATGAATTTTACATCTTCTTCCTGCACATATTGTATGACCTCTTCTTTGGAATATTTCATAAGCCTACCTACTTTCTTTTAATTTGCTACATACATTTGTTTATATGGGTTTTTACTGTCTGGTGTGATGACTGTAAAAGGAGCAGACAAAAGTTCGTCCACAGAATATCCGAAATCTGCGCAGTATTCGGACAGATATTCCCGGATTTCCTCAAAATCCTCTGAGGATGCACATCTTGCAGTTACCTGTTCCGGAAAGCGGATATCTTCACAGTTGCCGCGCAGGAACATTTTGCCCCCGTGCATTCCGGTACATGGGAAGTTTCCTACGATGTGTTTGTCGTCTTTGTGAAGTCCAAGGACGATAATGACACCGCCAGCCTGATATTCCCCAAGGAAGCTTCCGGCACATCCACCGATGATCATGATAGGAAATTTTTCTTTATATGCTTTCATATGGATTCCGGCACGGTATCCTGCATTGCCATGTACATAGATTTTGCCGCCGCGCATGGCATAACCGGCAGCATCACCAATATTGCCATGGATTAGAATCTTTCCTTCATTCATGGTGTCGCCTACAGCATCCTGTGCATTGGCATTTACGGTAATATGGGCATTGTTTAAATATGCACCCAGTGCATTACCCGGAATTCCATTGATGATAAGATTCCGGTCAGACATACCGGCAGCTATAAATCTCTGACCGCAGCAGCCGTTAATCGTACAGTCGCTGTCTGTCTCGCGCAGTGCTTCATTTACAGCTCTGTAATCTAAATTTGCAGCATCAATGATTTTCATATTACACCACACCTCCAAAAAATTGTTTACGTTTTTCTACGGAAAATGCTGTAGAAGCAGTTTTTTTGTAACATATTCATCACTCTCCTGCATGAGAGATACCAAGTATCTCAAGCTCTTTTTCTGTTAAGCCAATGCCACGCAGCATCAGACGGTTTCCTCGTAGAGCCTCTATGGAATTGATGCCCATGCCGCCCATCAGTTCTTTGATCTCGTGTTTCCATGCGGTCATAAGATGAATCAGGCGTTCGCTTCCCGTTTCAGGATTCAGTCTCTTTACCAGCTCCGGACGCTGGGTTGCGATTCCCCAGTTACATTTACCGCTTTGGCAGGTTCGGCAAAGGTGGCAGCCAAGAGCCAGAAGAGCAGCGGTAGCCACATAACAGGCATCCGCACCAAATGCAACGGCTTTTACCACATCGGCAGCGCTTCGGATACTTCCGCCGACTACCAGTGACACATTGCTTCGGATACCTTCGTCACGAAGTCTTTGGTCAACGCAAGCAAGTGCTAACTCGATGGGAATGCCGACGTTATCCCGGATTCTGGTAGGAGTGGCGCCTGTACCGCCGCGAAAACCATCAATGGCGATGATATCAGCTCCGCTGCGGGCAATACCACTTGCAATGGCAGCAATATTGTGAACGGCTGCGACTTTAACGATGACAGGTTTCTTATACTCTGTAGCTTCTTTCAACGAGAACACAAGCTGACGCAAGTCCTCGATGGAATAAATATCATGATGTGGAGCCGGTGAAATTGCATCAGAGCCTTCCGGAATCATACGGGTACGTGATACATCACCGACAATTTTTGTACTGGGAAGATGTCCGCCAATGCCCGGTTTTGCTCCTTGTCCCATTTTAATTTCTATTGCAGCACCAGCATTCAGATAACCCTCATGAACGCCAAAACGTCCAGATGCTACCTGTACGATGGTATTTTCTCCATAGCAGTAAAAATCTTCATGCAGACCACCCTCACCAGTGTTATATAAGATACCAAGCTCTGTTGCCGCCAGCGCAAGGGATTTATGGGCGTTGT
>BLMC01000118.1 GCA_011959805.1 Lachnospiraceae bacterium
GGCGGCATGGGGGATTTTTATGATTACAGAAACTAAAATTAGAAATATTGTAACAGCAATTCTTTGCGTTGGAATCCTATCCCTTTCGATTTGTCTTTTGCTTTTACCAAAGAAGGATTTTTCAGAAAATGAAAACAGATATTTAACCAACTTTCCAATTTTGTCTGTCAAAAATGTGCTTGATGGAACATACACAGCGTCCTTAAGCGACTGGCTTGCCGATCACTTTCCACAGAGAGACTTTTTTGTCGGATTAAAAAGCCAGACAGAAATTCTAAGCGGCAGAAAAGAAATCAACCATATTTATGTGGCGAAAGACGATTATTTGATTGAACAATATGCGCAGCCACAAAATACCCAGCGTATTGTAGACACGCTTAACCGATTTTATAAAAAAGTATCTCAAACACAAGCAACTATAAATTTAATGCTGGTGCCAACGGCTGTAACAATCCATAAGGATTTGCTTCCTCAGAACGCTCCTACATCCAATCAACTAGAAACTGTGCAGTCCATTTATACTGGTACAGAGATTCCTAAAATCGACTGTACGGATTCTCTTATTGCGGGAATTTCCCAAGGACAGCTTTACTATCGCACAGACCACCACTGGACTACACTTGGCGCTTACTATGGTTATCTTGCTTTCTGTGAGGCCAAAAATTTGGAACCTGTGCCACTTACTTCACTGCAAAAACAGACAGTGACAGAAGACTTTGCCGGAACCTTATACTCTAAAGTAAACGATTACAACCACAAGAAGGATTCTATCACTGTGTACACCAACCCTGAAGACCATCTGACTGTCACTTACATCGATAGTAACGAAGTGTCAGACAGTCTCTACAATTTTGATTATTTGACAGAAAAGGACAAGTATTCCATCTTTCTAAATAATATTCATTCCCTGATTGAAATTGAGAACCAAACATCATCTTCCGAAGATGTGCTAATGCTTATCAAGGACAGTTATGCCAATTCCATGGTGCCATTTCTTGCACATCACTATCGGAAAATTTATGTCTTTGACACACGCTATTACAAAGATGGACCGTCCTCATTTCTATCAGAACACAAAGAAATCAATGATATTTTACTATTATATAATATGAACACTCTCGATACTGACTCCGGCATTCGGGGAATTTATTGAGCAACATGGGGGATTTTTATGAACGAAAAAGCATTACGCATACTAGAATATCACAAAATTATTAATCTGCTCACAGAAAAAGCAAGTTCTGAACCAGGAAAAGAACTGTGTCAGAAGTTGACGCCAATGATAGATATAAAAGAAATAGAAGAAGCACAGCAACAGACCGCCGACGCATTTACAAGGCTTGTAAAAGGTGGCCGAATCCATTTTAGTGGAAATAAGGACATTCGTTTTAGCATCCGTTCACTGGAAATTGGAAGTGCCCTTTCTGCCAGTGAACTTATCAAAATTGCCGCTTCGCTTGCCTGCGCTACAAGAGCAAAAGCGTTTGCGCGCTCAGAACATGACGAGGAAACAGAAGACAGCTTACAGGCATTTTTTGCAAACTTAGAACCATTGACACCATTGCAAAACGAAATCAATCGCTGTATTCTTTCCGAGGAGGAAATTGCAGATGATGCAAGTTCCACCCTCAAGCATATTCGGCGTAGCATTCATCTAACCAATGAAAAAATACACAGTCAACTAACAGGTATGGTAAATGGTAGTTATCGTACTTATCTGCAAGATGCTGTTATCACAATGCGAAACAATCGCTATTGTATTCCTGTCAAATCCGAGCATAAAGGAAATGTGCCTGGAATGATTCATGATCAATCATCCACTGGTTCCACACTCTTTATCGAGCCAGCAGTTGTTGTCAATCTCAACAATCAGCTCAAAGAACTTGCTCTGAAAGAAAAAGAAGAAATTGAACGTATTTTGGCAGAACTCAGCGCAAACGCTGGTGAACACACAACAGAGCTTGCAAACAATTTCCGTCTTCTGACACAGCTAGACTTTATCTTTGCTAGAGCGGGACTTGCCATTGATATGAATGCTTCTCGCCCACTATTGAATCAGAATCGTTATATTCATATTCGCAAAGGAAGACATCCACTGTTAGATAAGAAAACTGTTGTTCCCATTGAGATTCATCTTGGAAAGGATTTTGATCTTTTGGTGGTGACTGGTCCAAATACTGGTGGAAAAACGGTATCGCTAAAAACGGTTGGACTTTTTACATTGATGGGACAGTCAGGACTTCATATACCAGCGCTTGACCGTTCCGAACTTGGCATATTTACTGAAGTGTATGCCGACATTGGCGATGAACAAAGTATAGAGCAGAATCTATCTACTTTTTCCGCCCATATGACAAATACTATCTCTATCTTAAAAAATGCTGATGAAAATTCACTTTGTATCTTTGATGAACTGGGTGCAGGAACCGACCCAGCAGAAGGCGCGGCGCTTGCAATTGCAATATTAAAGCATCTCCATGACAAAGGCATTCGCACAATGGCAACCACACATTACAGCGAACTAAAAGTATTTGCACTTACTACTCCTTATGTGGAAAATGCCTGCTGTGAATTTGACGTGGAAACGCTCCGCCCAACTTATAAACTTCTTATTGGTATTCCGGGAAAAAGCAATGCATTTGCAATCTCTGCAAAGCTTGGCCTTCCCGACGAAATTATTGTCTCTGCAAAAGAACACATTAGTGAGGAGGAAGAAAGCTTTGAAGACCTTCTAGCCAACTTAGAATCAAGCCGACGCACAATTGAAAATGAGCGCAATGAAATCCAGCGCTACAAGGCAGAGATTGAATCGCTAAAAAAGAAATTAGAACAAAAACAAGAACGCATTGACGCACAGAAAGATAAAATCTTGCGCGAAGCAAATGAAGAAGCACGTAAAATCCTTCAGGAAGCAAAAGATGTCGCAGATGAGACAATTCGTGATTTTCAGAATGTCCATATTAATAAAACATCCATACAGGATTTGGAAAAAGCCCGCACAAAAGTGCGCGACAAGATTTCTGAAAAAAACACAAAACTCTCTGTTACACCAGAAAAACCTACACACAAAATATTAAAACCCAACCAAATTAAACCTGGAGATATGGTAAAAGTAGTACCGATGGGCTTAAAAGGAACTGTCTCCTCCAAACCAGACGCAAAAGGAGACCTTTTTGTGCAATGTGGTATTATCCGCTCAAAAGTAAACATTAAAGATCTGGTGTTAATCAACGAGGATGTGCTTTCTGGCACTGCTACCCACAAAAAAAGTTTTGGCAACAATGGCGGTGCCCCGAAGACAGGCGGCGGAAGCATTGGGATGTCCAAAGCTGCAACCATCTCCGCTGAGATTAATCTGTTAGGAATGACTGTTGATGAAGCACTCTCAGAACTTGACAAATATCTTGATGATGCCTATCTGTCACACGCGCCGAGCGTGCGCATTGTTCATGGAAAGGGAACTGGTGCGCTTCGCCAAGCAGTCCAAAAACATCTAAAACGTATTTCGTATGTGAAATCTTTCCATCTTGGCGAATACGGTGAGGGAGATTCTGGTGTGACAATTGTAGAATTCAAATAAAATACAGACAAGAAAGGATCGAAGAAATGGCGAACAAACAAAAAATTTTGATTGTTGATGATGATGAAAATATAGCAGAATTAATCTCATTGTATTTGACAAAAGAATGTTTTGAGACCAGAATTGTATATGATGGAGAATCTGCATTGCAAGAGATGAACAGCTTTTCACCGGATCTTATTTTGCTTGACTTGATGCTTCCAGGAATCGACGGCTATCAGGTATGTCGCGAGGTGCGCCAAAAATCACAGACCCCAATTATTATGCTGTCTGCCAAAGGCGAAGTGTTTGACAAAGTACTTGGACTGGAACTTGGCGCTGATGATTACTTAGAAAAGCCTTTTGACACAAAAGAGCTTATCGCGCGTGTAAAGGCTGTTCTTCGCCGCTACAAGACCGCTGCGCCCGCCGAGCCTACATCCGATGCCAAGCAAGTCACATATCCTAGCCTTACAATCAATCTTACCAACTACTCTGTAATCTACAATGGTAACACTGTAGAAATGCCGCCGAAAGAACTTGAATTATTGTACTTTCTAGCTGCGTCGCCAAACCATGTATACACCAGAGAACAACTCCTGGACCAAATTTGGGGATATGAATATATTGGCGACACACGCACTGTTGATGTGCATATCAAGCGGCTTCGCGAAAAGATTAAAGACCATGAATCTTGGCGCATCGCAACAATCTGGGGTGTCGGATATAAATTTGAAGTAAGAAACCTATAATTTTGAATGCAGAAGGAATGAATCTCCCTTGAAAAGAACACTCTATTTAAAATTTTTACTAGCTTATATTATCTTTGCATTTTTTGGCTTTATTGTTGTTGCAACTTTTACTTCCAGTATGACACTGGAACATATGAAGCGGGAACGTGCGGACTCCCTGTATAAGGAAGCACTTCTAATCTCTGACTCTTACGCTGCGGACCTATACAACAACGAGATTACGCTCGAATCCGTATGGCGACAGATTGAGGCAATCGGCACGTTTCTCGATGCTTCCATCTGGATTGTAAATCCGTCGGGACTAATTGTGTTGGATTCTAGTTCACCGTTAGAAATCGAAAACCCTACAACAATTCCAAACTTCAGTCCCACAATCACAGCAAATTCTTTCTATACGGTTGGAAATTTTTTTGGTATGTTTGAAGATGAAATGATTTCTGCATTTGCACCGATTACAACTCAATATAAAGTGAAAGGCTACGTGGTTGTTCATGCCTCTGTTGAAAAGTTGCAATATTCTTGTAACTCCCTTTTAAATATTTCCTACATCACGCTGGTTATCTTGTTTTTATTATCGTTAATTATATTACTTTTTTTTACAGAGATGGTGTATCTGCCCCTTCGCAAAATTACCCACGCGACAGAACAGTATGCAATCGGTAACTTTCGATATGAATTTCAATTGGACAGCGAGGATGAAATTGGATATTTAGCGGCCTCACTTGCCTATATGGCAAGTGAAATTGCAAAGAGCGAGGACAACCAAAAACGGCTTGTGGCAAATATTTCTCACGATTTTCGCTCGCCGCTCACTTCAATGCGCGGGTATCTCGAGGCAATGTTGGACGGTACAATCCCGCCAGAAATGCATGAAAAATATATTGGTGTTGTATTAAATGAAACCGACCGACTGACAAAATTAACAAATTCCCTGCTCACACTCAATAATCTAAGCACCAAGGGAATGATCCTTGACAGAAGTAATTTTGATATTAATCAAGTGATTAAAAATACTGCTGTTTCTTTTGAAGGAACCTGCCGCGAAAGGTTCATTTCTATCGAATTGGTTCTCACAGGAGATACAATGTATGTAAACGCGGACATGGTTAAAATTCAACAGGTACTTTATAATCTTGTGGACAATGCCATTAAATTTAGTCACAAAAATTCTTCTATTAAAATCGAAACTATTGAAAAGTCAAACAAACTTTTAATATCAGTAAAAGACAGTGGCATTGGTATTCCTAAGGATAGCATTCGTCTCATCTGGGACCGTTTCTACAAGACAGACCTCTCCCGCGGCAAAGATAAAAAGGGGACGGGTCTAGGATTATCCATCACTAAAGAAATTATTCAATCTCACAATGAAAATATCAATGTCATTAGCACAGAAGGCGTTGGAACAGAGTTTATCTTTACATTGGAAAAAGCGGATGAAACTAAAATGGAGTAGTTTTCTCTACTCCATTCAGACCAACATCATTTAGTTAAAGAATTAGACAAGAAACGCTTCAAAAATTTTGACACTCCTAATTTCGATCAAAAAGTAAACAAAACGACTTCGTGATATGACTTTTGAAGCAGTTTGTTTACAATCTGAAATGAACAACAATGTACTAGATTATTTTAAATTACTGTCTTCTATTTTACCACTTTGAAAATTTCCAAGACCCCACTACTAGAATCAACGAACTCAGTCTGTTTAATTGTATCATCAGAATCCACGAAGCCAAGTGACCAATTAAATTCATATTCAGAATTAGGATTTGTCTTAACATATATTACGTTAGTAGCACCACTAAATCCCGCACAATGACTATCTTCATTTTCCGTTTGTAAAGAAAAGTTTATTGGCGCACTGACATCTTTAAATGAAAATATTAAATCTTCATATCCTTTGGTAATCAAATATGTTTGTGTAGCGTTTATCTCCGAAAGTTCAAACGAAATACTTTCAATCAGTACACTACCTTCATCTATTTTACTACTATCTATAAATGATATTGGCGTTGGTAATTCTTTATTCTCATTTTCAAGTGTCATCGCAGCAATTGTACTATTGCCCAAAAATGCAAATACGATAAATACAACGAATATCGTAAAAATTACTAATCCAAACTGCTTATTTCTCATTTTAAACACCTTATGAAATCTTTGCTGTTATGGCATAATCACCATCAACATCACTTGCCGACACCCAAAGTTCAATCGTTCTAAGCAATGTAAGCGAGAAAGTTGTATAATATCCAGCGTTTAAGCCCCAATAATATTTTGTTGTTGAATCAAGATAGTCAGGATACTTTATTCTAATATCAATAGCTCCAGGATTGCCTGATTTGTTTGTAACTTTTAAATCATTATCTAATATAAGATATTCATCTCCTATAAGATTCCATTGAGTTGTTGTTAAAGAAAAAGTGTCATTTACACTGAAAGCAGGCATAGGTTCTGATTCATCAATTGGTTTGAGAATAGCGGTGGCTTCTCCCCATGATATAACTACTGTATTTATACCATCTTGAGCTTCTCTAACTATCCTATCTAATTCGCTTTGGGAAACTTTTGTTGCATCAATGTATACAACAGCCTCATTAGCAAAAGCAGTACCTCCAATTGAGAAAACCATAATCACCACCAACATTAGAGACAATAATTTTTTCATCGTTTAATTCCTCCTTAAATTTTTACAAATTAAATTATTATTGATACTATTATCCTCAAACAAATTATATAACCTAAAAACATTTCACTCGAATAAGAATAATAAGTAATTAAAGTACCTTTTACACATAAAGTGCAAAATCGAAAAGTAACGACTAATAAAACAAAGTTTCTATAGCTTATTCCAAAACAAAACCAAAAAGCAAATATCATTATAATATTTCATATAACCTCTTAAGTTAGTCTGCAAATAGCTATTTGTTGCTATTTTATTATACTACCTTTTTTTATTACAAAGTAACATATGACAACTCAATTGTCAAGAAAATTTTTTAAAAGAACTATATACAAATTAAAAAATAATGAATTAGAAACAGAGATAACTTATTATTTAGACAATATATATCTTTTTTTAATTTGAGTCAAAAATAAACAAAATTATTTCGTGGTATGAACTTTTGAAACAGTCTGCTTACAACCTGAATAGAGTAGAAAAGATTTTCTCTTTTGTTGCAAAGTCTTTCGTTAAACCGTAACCATTACTTTCATATAAGACTGTGTTTTATCTCGCATCATCAAAAATCCTTTTTCCAACTCATCTAGCGCCAAAGAATGCGTAATACAGCGCTGTGGAGAAACTGCCCAGCGCGCTAATCTATCCAGTACATAGTGCCAGTCGTCTTCTGTGCTATGTAGAAAAGAAGAATTCCAACTGCCCTTTATGGTCAGTTGATCACGAAGAATTTTCCAATAAATATTTTTTTCAAAATGAATGTCAGAGGCTGGATTGCCCACAAGCTGTACGGTTCCGTTTGGTGCTGTACCGTGTATTGCATCGGATATCGTCTCATTTTTGCCAACACACTCAAAGAAAACATCTACCCCCACACCTTTTGTCTTTACCATCAACCATTCCCATCTCTGTTCTTTCTTGTTGAGATCAATATCTTGTTGTTCCACACCAATTTCCGCTGCCATTTCGCGTTGGAAATCTTTATTGCCCAACACATAAATATTTGAAAATCCTGCTTCTTTTAAAAACATGACAAGCAGCATTCCAATCGTGCCAAGACCGCAGACCGCTATGCTTTTACTTCTGTCTGTATCTTCAGGAAGTGCACTGCGCATGGCATGGACTGCAACTGCCATTGGCTCCATCATTGCTGCCTGCTCATAAGTCACATTGTCAGGAAGCGCAATCAAGTTCCACTCTGGAACTGCCACAAACTCCGCAAAACCGCCGTCCCTGCGCGAGCCAAGATAACTGTAATTGCGGCACAACTCATAGTGCTGCTTTTGACATTGCACACAGCTTGTACATGGTATTAATGGAAAAATGCCAACGCGCTTTCCCAGCCATTTTTCATTGACATTCTTGCCAAGCGCTACCACTTGCCCCGAAAACTCATGTCCCGGTATCAGCGGGTGCACATGCGCTCCTGTCTGATAAATTCGCGGAATATCCGATCCGCAGATGCCTGCCGCCTTCACCGCAACAATCACTTCGTTGTCCGCTGGATGCGGTCTGTCCACCTCCTCAAACCGAATATCGTTCACACCATGCAAAACCCATGCTTTCATTCAAATTCCTCCTCTATTATAGTTCAAGAACGCCATCGGCGTTCTTGCTGCGAAG
>BLMC01000119.1 GCA_011959805.1 Lachnospiraceae bacterium
TTTGGTTCGGAATAGTGTGGTGCTGGCGGTCTATCTCTTGTTTTCGGTTGCTTGCTTCTTTACCGTACATGAGCATTTGCGCCCGGATTATCATTTCCGTATCCTTCTAAAAGATTGATAACGCCCCATACTGCCACGCCTGCGCCGATTGCTGTAACGACTGTTTTTAATCCTGTAACTGCTGTTGTGAAGAAACTCATACTTTTTACCTCTTTCTTTCCATAAAATATTTTTTTGATAGGTTTTGAAAGAGTTTTTCGTGTAAAATGCCCTGCCTTGTGGTACAATAAAGGCAGGGCAATCCTTTGGGAAGAACCCTGCGGGCATCCGGTACATTCAGTTTGGCGATTGGCTGTGCCGGGTGTCTTGTTTTTTGTCCTTTCCAAATACATTCAAAACTCCGTTCCTTAACTTCTGGACATTGTGTCCAAAAGTCTGTGGCTGGTTTATAGTTCCATATTCAGTTGTCGTTTGCACTTCTGGACATGATGTCCAAAAGTCGCTATTCCGTTGTGTCTGGGGAATTTCCTTCCTGCCCTTTGACTTCCCCGCAGTCAAAGGCTTCGTCCACCTCTGTATTGAGGGTAACTTTCATGACCTGCAAATGCTTCACATACTTCTCAATATCAAAGGCGTTTTTCTGGTCATAATCGGACAGCTCTTTGTACCTGCCATGCTTCGTTATATCGAATTTATCCGAGAAGAATGGTCTGACACCTCTAAGCTGCATGATACATTTCCCGCCATCCATGACCGCAATCTCATCCTGGCTCATCAGTGCCTTTCCGGTCTTTTGGTAATTCAGACCATAGGACTGCGATGTACCCCTTGTATCGGAAGTGTTGTAAAGATCAATGGTTTCCTTTCCTAAAATATCTTCCAGCTCTTTTAGGGTGGTTTTTTCCTTCCCTCCGAGAAACAAGGTAGTGTCACAATTTCCTTCAATTGTGTCGGAATTGTCCTTGTAAATCGCTTTAAGCTGTGACTTTGACTGCAAAATAATAGAAGCTGATATTTCCCTGCTTCGGATTGTGGCAATCAGCTTCTCGAATTGTGGAATCTGCCCGATGTTCGCAAATTCGTCCAACAGCATCCTTACATGAACCGGAAGCCTGCCGTTATAGACATCATCTGCCTTGTCACAGAGCAGGTTAAAGAGCTGCGAATACATAATTGACACCACAAAATTAAAGGTAGCGTCCGTATCGGAAATAATGACGAACAGTGCCGTTTTCTGCTCTCCGAGCGTGTCAAGTTCCAGATCGTCATACTCCATCAGGTCACGCAGCTCCTTGATGTCAAATGGCGCTAAACGTGCGCCGCAGCTAATCAAAATACTTTTCGCCGTTTTGCCCGCCGCTAATTTATACTTGGCATACTGCCGCACTGCAAAGTGGTTCGGGTCTTTTTCTGCCAGTTCATCAAATAAAAGGTCTACGGCATTTTTGAAATTTTCATCGTCCTCCCTTGCTTCACTGGCATCAATCATGTCAATCAGCATGGCGAAATTCTGTTCTTCCTCCGGGGCTTCGTACCAGATGTAGGCAATAAGCGCTGTGTAATACAGTTTTTCCGCTTTTACCCAGAAATCTTCGCCGGATTGCTGCCCCTCCCCTTTTGTATTGACAATGATTGTGTTTGCAAGTTTCAAAATATCCTTTTCACTCCTCAAATAAGCGAAAGGATTGTAGTGCATGGACTTTGCAAAGTTTATGGTATTGAGGACTTTTATCTTATACCCGCCCTTTTTTAGCATTTTTCCGCACTCGACTAACACTGTGCCTTTCGGATCGGTGACAACATAGCTTGAGTGCATCTGCATAAGGTTCGGTTTTACGAAAAACCTCGTCTTGCCTGAACCAGAGCCGCCGATGACAAGGATATTTTTATTCCTTGCATACTTCGGCTGTTTTGGTCTGCCTGACATCATCAGCCTTTCCGTCTGTGTCAGGAGAATATTGTTCTCAAACTCCGAATCCATATATGGCTCAATGTCTTTCGCATTTCCCCACCTTGCTGAACCATACTCCACGCCTTTCCGAAATTTCTTGGCGTTCTTGGCTTTAAAATAAACCACAAGTCGGAGCGCAATGCCGCACCCTGCCCCTATCAGCAGGTCTTTTGGGTAAAAACTTGGCAGCGGGTTAGAAAATAAATCCTCCATCCCCGCCATGACCGCCATCATCTTTGCGGAAGCGTCCTGCCCCGGCGATACCCGCCAAAGACACGCTGTCTTGTCGCAGAAATATCCGGCAAGCACATAGGGCAGATTCATCAGGACAAGTTTCTTTTTATCCAGATTCCCGGTCTTTGCTTTGAGGTTCTTCGGAATGGCTTTTAAATCTTTGGCTATGCCGTTTATAATACTGCTCATAGGCTCTGCCCCCTGTCCTTGTTTTTCTCCCTGCTCCGTTCCCGGTTTTTGTCCTGCGATACTGCGTCCTTGAAACGCTTTAATTTCTCCCTAAGAGAAACCCTTCCTTTCTTCTTTTCATTGCCATACACAAACTCTTTAAATGCCTGCGCTACCGCATCGGCATCTTTGCCCTTGAAAAAGACCAGATATTTCGGCGGCTCGCACGTCTTGTCTTTCTTTATGGCAAAATCAACATTATACTTTTTTGCCACACGCTCAAAAGATTTGATGTTGCCGTCAGTGACTTCAATGGACGAAACCCCCATGCCTTCGCCAACGAGCTTTTTCACAGAAGTTTTTCCATGCGTTCTATGCGGTTTCTGCTTCTGGTGGTTTAAATACATCTTCATCGCAGCTTTCAGCACGCTAGCATCCAATTTTGCGGTCTTAATCACAAGGGCAATTGTTTTCTGTGTTACTTCCTCCTGCATGAAGCACCTCCTTATTGCGTTCCTGTGAAAGACCATGCACTAAGGCGGAATCCCCCGGCAGGTAATGTAAAAGACAATCTTTCGTTTAAAATACATACTTTCCTCCTTTTCCACTTTTGGACATCATGTCCAGAAGTTAATTCTGCTGGCACTCTGTCCTGATATAATCCTCATATTTCTTTAATTCCATATCTGTATCAGCACCATAGGACAAACAGATGTCCGTAAATCCGCACAGGCTGTCAGCGTTCAAAAAGTCTTTATAAAGCCTGCCAAAATCATCAGCAAATTTTTCTATGATCGGCTCATGGCTGTCCTGGGGAGAATAACGGTAATAAATTTTCCTCCCGCTTGTTTTTCCCCTCATATCTGTCAGGTGGTAATGCACTTCCCCCAACTGCTTTACTGTAATATCTATATCATTGCCCCGCCTTCTTAACTGAAAGCAGGTAACGCTGTGCCTTGTTGCAATCGTAATATTCGGATTCACCCCTGCTTTTGTGCATCCCTCCGCTAATTTTGAGAACAGCGCAGCAACCGCTTTTTTCTGAAAATCAATTTTATCCATTCTTTTTCCTTTCCACCTCTGGACATTGTGTCCAGAAGTTATTCTTTTTCATTCATGCAGTAGATGGTATAAAGGCTGGCAGACAGTTCCCCGTCCGTATACTCCACATCGTCAAGCAAAAGAGCCTGAAACAGTACATCCTCCACACACTCAAGCCGCACTTTCCTTTGTTCCTGCTCTGCAAGGTGTCCGTACTCCACCCCGTCAGAAACAACAGATTTTCTTGCCGCATCACAATAAGTAAACAGACCGAGGATATATTTATTTGACAGGATAAAGGCATACGTTTCCTGTCCGTCATGGATAATCCGGTATTTTTCCGCTTCTTCCTGCGGAAACAGGAAAACACACCGTACTGTTTCCAGACAAAGACCTCTGTCATAGTCCAGTTTCAGCCGTTTCTTATACCTCTGTATCCCCGCATAAATCCTCTCACGGTCAATAACGGAGCGTGTGCGCTTAAACTGCGGATTTTTGCAGAATAAATCCCAATCCATATACACGTTGTTGATGATGGTCTTTTCCGCATACTGGCGGAAAGATTTCAGCCTTAACAGCCATGCAAGCACTTCGTCCAGTTTTTCTTCTGATGTAACGGTCTGGAAAGGGTTTGTGCCAAATTCCAGCCTGTCAAACATCAGCGGGCAGCTCCCCTTTTTTGCTTCACGCTCCATTACCCGTTTCACCTCCCGTAATGATTCCACATTGCCCTCCTTCCTTTTCCCGATGCACTGACCGGGGAAAATAAAAAAGGCGGCTACAAATCTATACTGACTCATAACCGCCTTCACGCTGTTTCCATATTTCATTTTTTTAAGACAGAGGGCTTCACCCTCCGTACCTCCTGAATCCTTGCAGGAAGTGTGATTGAAAAGATAATCACACTTCCTGCAAGGCTGAAAAGTGCCGCCCTCCACGTTTTAGCGGACTTGTCATATCTCGATTCCCGCTGCTATTGCGAAAGCCTGTTTCCTGCCCATAAGCTCATTTTTCTTTTCTTCCGGCAGGCTTTTGAATATCCCGTCATAGCCTTCTTCCAAAAGCGGCGTTCCCTCTGCGAAATGGTAAAGCCATGCGTTCAGCCATTCCTCCCACAAATCCTCAAAAAGCTCCCTGCTGTCTGTAAATGTATCATTATTCTCAAAGCCTGTCGGCGGCGTGTAATATTGCAGCTTCACAAAACCGTACCTCCCGGCATCCAACACTATGACATCCACACCTTCAAGCAGCGTAAAAGCGTCCGCCACCTTTCGGCATTTTTCCCGTTCTTCTTTTGTAATATATGTTTTCTTTTCCGTAATCCTGCATCTCCTTACACTTATTTTTTATGCACCTGCCAAAATGCCAATCCTTGA
Organism: Lachnospiraceae bacterium; assembly: GCA_011959805.1. Taxonomy (GTDB): domain Bacteria; phylum Bacillota; class Clostridia; order Lachnospirales; family Lachnospiraceae; genus COE1. Next base: position 4,771 of record BLMC01000119.1, read on the forward strand.
AAGCCTTTCCATAAGGGTGTCGTCCGGTTCAAATTCCCGCAGGCTGGAAGTGTCTGCGAAAATAAACCTCTCCTTATGGCGGCTCATGACATCCAGCAGCATGAGAAAACATTCCTGATGATAGAGCAGGCTGACAAGGCAGAGCAGCTCACTGTCCTTTAATTCCCCAATCCTGAAATAATTTTCAAAATCATACCGGTCTGCAAACTTGCAGAAAGCCATTTTTTCCAGCATCAGCGCTTTCCCCACTCCGTCCTGTTCCTCATATATTTCCCGAAGTTCTTTCCTGTCCATATCCATGTACTCCTTTCTGTTTAATCTCCGATTTTGGTAACTATAACCATCTCCATTATAGGAGCATAATAATACATATTCAAGTAGAAAAAGGAGGAAAATACCACATACTATGATTAAATTCGACAAACTTTTCCGCACCCTGAAAGAAAACGGAATCAGCCAGTACAGCCTCTATACCCATCATGGCATCAGCCGTTCACAGATACAGCGGCTGAAAAACAACGAGTCTGTCACCACCCATACACTGAACATGATACTGAATATCTTAGGCGATGGCTTTTCCCTCAATGACATTGCCGAATTTTCGCCTGATACGGAACAGCCGGAGAAATAAGCCCCGCCTGTTTCCTTCACTTTTGGACATCATGTCCAGAAGCGTTTTATGTAATCCCCTTTTCCTCCCACCCTCCACCGTACATATCATGCTGTACCGCCTGCTGGTAATAATGGCTCATGGTTGAGGGGGCATTGTAAAGAGCCGTGATCAGGTATGCCCTGATATTGGTAATCTTTGTTGTGGTATCTTTCATGCACCCCATGACATACTCCACATGGCTGCTGTTCAGTTTCAGGAAACGGGATTTTACAAGCTCATACGGATATTCTTCCCCGTTGATGCGTATTTTCTCACGTTTTACACATACCACATCACAGATTGTTTCATAGATTTCCCCGTACATCTCCTTATCGCCATACTGGTCATATTTCATGTGATGCTCATACTCAATATTGTCACGGATCAATGCCATATAGGCGGCTGTTTCATCAATCACATCAATCATATCCTCTTTTTCATGCGCCACTGGGTTATTTACATCTGCCACAGATTGATTGATAGGATTGGTATAACTCTCATTGTTATAATTCTGATTGTTATAGTTAGTATTGTTATAATTAGGGGCAAATTCTTTTACTTCTTGAAGTTCAGTTTTTTTATCTCTGGAAGTTAAATTCTTTTCTTTCTTGAAATCAAAATTTTTTATTTCTTGAAATTCAGTTTCTTTACTTCCAGAAGTTAAATTCTTTTCTTTCTTGAAATCAAAATTTTTTATTTCTTGAAGTTCAGTTTCTTTACTTCCAGAAGTTAAATTCTTTTCTTTCTTGAAATTAAAATTTTTTACTTCTGTGGAAATATCAGTGTTTGCAGCCTTTTCTACGTTTCTTTCATCTGGCACAGAAGCAAAATTTTTCACATATATGATGTCAGGTTTTCCAAGTCCCCTGCGTTTTTTCTCAATCAGACCTATACCGTTATCTGAATCCAGTTCTTTGATAACCTTTGTACAGGTAGGTTTTGAACAGCCTAAATCCTCTGCCATATTATCCACGGCATAAATGATATATGCCCTGTTTTCATCGTCCAGCCATCCATTTTTCATAGACAGCGCCATTCTGTCAAGCATCAGCCCATACAGGAGCTTAGCATCGCTGCTAAGCCCCTTAAAACGCTCATCCTTTATCAAAAGGCGGGGAACACGGTAAAAAGAAAACTGCTCCGCTTCAACGCCATAGTAATAATCAAACTTTAATGGCTCGCCCATTCTACCGCCCCTTTCACTGTTTCTTCACGCCTTTTGCGGCGTTCCATTCCTCCAAAAGCTGGATAATGATGCCCTCTATATCGTCATTGGAATAGTCCTCCGAAAAATACCTGCTGATTTTATCGCCTTTGATTGTTACTTTTCTTTCCTTCGGCTTTTCTTCCGCCAGTATCAGGCGCACCATCGGCAGAGTCAGCTCGCCGCTTTTCCCATACTCCTTCAGCTTTGCCGCCTGTGCATTAGAAACAGACACGCCCGTTTCCTGAAGGACAGCCTCTACATACTGCTGTTGTTCCCCTGATAAAAACGAAATGTCCACTCCCTGTGATATTCCTATCTTCTTTGTGTCTACCATATCAAGCAGTTCATCAGAAAGCCGGGAGAGCCATACATACCTCTGCACCGTCTTTCCGCTTTCCCCTGCGGCTTCCCCCACTTCGTCAAGTGTACTGCCGCCCTTGCTGCCCTGATGCTTCATCGCTTCATACTTCATAGCGTAAGCCCTTGCTTTCTCACTCGGCAGAATGTCCTCCCGCTGGATATTGGAATCCACCATGATAATCGTAGCTTCATCGTCCGTATAGTTTCTTACAATGACAGGCATAGTGTCAAGCCCTGCCAGTTCAGAGCCACGTTTCCTCCTGTGTCCGGCTATGATTTCATAGCCGCCTTCTGTCCTCGGTCTTGCAAGCCCTGGCACAAGCACGCCATATTTACTGATACTCTCTGTGGTTTCTTCCATTTTTTCATCATCAAGGACACGGAATGGGTGTCCTTTGAACATATGTAAATCTGCCAGTTTTGCATGAATAATCTGTTCTCCTGAAACATTTTCTACAGTTCCGAATAAATCGTCATAGCTGTTCAGCCTGACTTTTGATGCGCTTCCTGCCTTACCTGCCATCTCCAAGCACCTCCTTTGTCAAGGACTGGTATGCTGCCGCAACTTTGCCTTTCGGGTCATGCAGGTAAATGCTTATGCCCTCTGCGGAAGTTTCCGCCGCCCTCACTGACATTGGTATGCTGCTCTCAAATATCCTTACATTCTTTCCGTAATTCTCTACAAGTAATGCTGTAATATCTCTTGCATAGTTTGTGCGGCTGTCCACCATTGTCAGAAGTATGCCCTCAATCTCCAATTTAGGGTTAATCTGACGCTTTACCTTGCCTATGGTCTTAATAAGCTGCTCCAATCCTTTCACGGGCAGATATGCCGCCTGAACCGGAATCAGTATGCTGTCGGCACACGCAAAAGCGTTTATCGTTACCATGCCGAGGGAAGGCATACAGTCAATCAGGATATAGTCGTACCTCCCCTTAACCATCTCCACATAGGAACGCATCATAATCTCCCTGCTCATCACATTCACAAGGGAAACTTCCAAGCCGGACAGCTCAATATTCCCCGGCATCAGGTTAATCCCCTCGTCATGCTTTAAGATACCATAACCCGGCTCTATTTCCTCGTCATTGATGACTTTTTCCATGACATTCGCAAGGGTGACTTCCATCTTGTCCGGCTCTGTGAAGCCGAGGCTTGCGGTAAGGCTGCCCTGTGCGTCCGCATCTATGACTAAAACTTTCTTTCCCGACTTTGCCAGCCCGATTCCTAAGTTGCTTGTGGTGGTGGTCTTGCCCACGCCTCCCTTTTGGTTTGCGATTGCTATAATTTTACACATGGTCTTTACCTCCGTATCAGTTAGATTTCTCTTTTATATTGGCTTTCTGTACTTCCACATAAGCCCGGTAATATCTATTTGTACCTTTGTTCCGGTACAGTTCTGAAAATTCTGTCACAGCCACTTTGGGCTGTCTTTTCAGAATCTTTCCAAACCACTTAATATCATTCTTCGTTCCCATCAGTCGAATTTTCAGCACGTTTCC
>BLMC01000120.1 GCA_011959805.1 Lachnospiraceae bacterium
TCATATACCCCTCAAGACATCTATTATGATTTAGTGCAGGATGCTTCTAAAAGGGGATATCAGCAAAGCATTTTTACTTCTTCTGTTATGATTTCACTCATAGAAAATTTTTTATTGAAACATAACGCTTTTGTAATGGGAATCGAATTTCTAGCAGAAGATATAACCCTAAATCAAGAAATAAAAGTTCTCCTTGATAAGATGAAAAACAATGGCGCTTATTGGGAAATCCTCAAGGAAAAACTTTCTTTTTTAAGCCGGTATGATTCAATAGATATTAAAAAGGTAGACATTGCTTGTAAGGATGGCAAAGGATTTCTTCTTAGCCTGCAAGTAAATGGAATCTTTATTGTTTCAGAAAATGCCTATGATTCTGTATCGACCGAAATCAGAAAAATTGTGAGGAGGGTGATTGCTTGAAACCCTCCTCAATTATAAAAATTCTTATTAAAGCAGTTTTTCTTCCAATAATTGCTATGTTTGTACTAAATAAATGGAATTTATGTGAATATATAACTTTTATCCCTGAGGATTATCGATTTGAGGCCGGATTAGCATCATATATGGCAATATTAGAGGCGGCTGCCGAATTTATAGAATACCTTATCTTAAAGGCAAATGCTACTATTATATGTACATTTTATACAGATGAAAGAAGAGAAGACAGCCATGCTAAGCCGATTATTATAATGAATGAAAGTTCAATGGGAGTAGCGAGTATATGGTGTCATATTACTCTTGATGGAAACTACAAAAAACTTCGTGAAACAGAAATATGCTTAGATATACCTCAATGGTTTTCTGCTCAATTAGACGCTGATAGTAGTCTTGAGCAGAATAATCATCAAATTAAATGGAATGTATCAGTATTACTACCGAGGCATGACAATAAAAAGGAAATCCATACAGAAATGCGTATGAAAATTTCGTTTATAAGAAATAGCACAAATGATGTATTTATTGATCTTGAACCCACAATCACAAAAAATGGGGACTTGCATTTGAAACCAATGGAATAACTATTCAAAGTACGAGGTAACTAAATGATAACTGTTACGAGATGGGTGGACGAAAAGAATACAGATCTTGCCGAAATAGAAAAATTGCTTGATTCAGATCATCCTGATGAAACACCAGAAACTGGAACAAGATATATTAACTGGGAGATAGTAAGAATTTTCGATAAAGATAAAACGGCAATTTTTTACGGCAGGCAAATAACCTATAACTATTATACTTTTTCAGTGGATCAAATTCCTGGATGTGAAGAAATTTCGGATGATGGCACATATACCAAGAGGGGGTTTGTTATTCCATATTCTAGCGCAGGTAAGGTACGCTATATTATTAGTAAAAACACATATGCGCAAACTTTACTTCGTAAAATGTTATTTTATACTGGAAAACGTGAAATTAGAAGCAATGCTTTGGATTTATCAGGAGATTTGTTTGTTTGGTTAATAGGTAAAGTATACGGCAAAGAAAATACTATATCAAGCGAAAATGAAGAACTTGATGATCTAATTATTGATTCAATAAAGGGTTTTAAAGGGGATACTGAGGATTTATTGGCAAAAGTGTCAATGTCAGGTGAATCCGTAATGAATATTATAAGCGCATTATCTTTTTTAATTGAAAGCCAAAACTTAAATCAGGTAACAATAGCTTTATCGTACAGAAATCATTCAAATATTGAAATCTCATTAAATAATAGAAATACCATAGGCTTTGATGAAGATAAATATCTTGGAGAGCTCATTCAAGACCCCCGCCAAGAAATGATTGCAACTTGTCTTCTGTCTCTCTATACAGAAATTATACCTATACTATTACAGAAATATCAGAGCGATATTGATTTAAATTTGTGGGGACAAGGTAAATGTGTTTCATTTTTAGAAATGGTTGCTGATGATTTGGATAAAAAAGTTAAAGCACGAATTGCAGATTTGATTGCTAAGCCAGAGCAACTTAAATTTAAAATCGATTCACAAGAAGGAATTCTTGAAGAACCTTAAATGAATAGTTTAAGAGATAAGAAAACTGATAAATGCAAATACCCCAAAGAGCTAATTATCCGGAATTTGGCTCGAAATTTGAATATGATAATTGCTCTGTCCATGAAGGAAACAGAGATTTTGAAAATTTTGATTATTTAATATGCGTCTATACAATAGATACATGTTTACAGGCTTATCGCCATATACCCAGGTAGTTAAAAAATGGAAATGGGAATAAATAATTTTCTGACCACTATCAAAAACAATATTTTGTAAAGTAAGTTTCATTAGTCTTTTAATGAATCATTTACTTTTAACTATTAAGCGTTTGCGGAAGGATTCGAACCTTCGGTGCGTTGCCGCACACCACCTTAGCAGGGTGGCACCATAGACCACTCGGACTCGCAAACGGAAAGTGGATGGGGCAGGACTCGAACCTGCGGTGTTTCTTTGTGACGGATTTACAGTCCGCTGCCCTCGCCACTAGGCATACCCATCCATGGGGTGACCAGGGGGAATCGAACCCCCATAAGCAGAGCCACAATCTGCCGGACTGCCATTGTCCTATAGCCACAGTAGCTCCTGTGGGGCTTGAACCCATCATTTCCGGCTTGAGAGACCGGCGTCCTGACCTTTAGACTAAGGAGCCATAACGATCCCCATGGGACTTGAACCCAATACCTCCGGCTTGAAAGGCCGGTGTCCTGACCTTTAGACCAGGGGACCTTGCTGCAGGCATTTTCAGCCTGCAAATCAACAATGTTCTTTCTTTTCCATATCATGCTCCAATCTGCATCTGGGCCGCTGCATCTATGACCAGAATATCATCCAGTCGTACCTGCAGGACTGCCGCCAACACTACCAGATTATCTATGGTGGGCAGAGCTGCGCCCTGCTGCCACTTGTATATAGCCTGCGGTGTGGCAAAACCAAAAATATCCTGTAAATCCTTTACGGACAATCCTGCCTGCTTCCGCAGCCTGTTGATGTTCTGTCCTGTTCCCGTCATATCTATGGTTGGCAGATTTACCATGCCTTTCACCTCCTGTTATCAAAATTCAATATCCAGGCGGTCATGCTCCATATGGGGTGCTGTGGTCCAGTGGACCACGTCCAGCACGGACCGGAACGAAGTGTAGACCTCGGACCCATGGCCACTCGATTAAAAGTCGAGTGCTCTCCCATCTGAGCTAATGGAGCATAAAAAATACCGCCTACCTCATACAAGATAAGCGGTACACAAATCCATGTTCTGCTTCCGGCAGGATCTTTATAATCCTGCCTTCCGGATATCACACAGTTTTTCGCCGTTTCCTTACCTTACATGAGCGCATTTTAACCAGACTCTGTTCTTTTTCTTTACTGAACAGTGCCTCATAATGTTCGCTATGCAGATAATATGCGAAAACATTCGCTGCGAAATTAACTGTTGCCATGATTCTTTCCTTTCTGGACTCATCCGGTCCGCTTTGTTCTAACTGTAATCACTATAACACTAATTCTTGGAATTGTCATTATACCAGTAATATAATTTGTGGTGAGACCTCTATCCAACAAAATCTATCACATGATAAGACAAAAAAATATAAAACCATATTCCACTGGCTGTTTTAGATTATATAATTAACAATGCCATTAAGCTCTAACAAGTCCAAGCCACTGCTCCACTTCTTTCACAGAAGCATCAAGAATATCTGCAATATCCTCTATGGTATTTCCTTTTTTGTACAATTTCTGAGCTGTCCCAATTTTTGTTTTCTCAGATGCTTCCTTTTCTCTGCTTTCCACATAAGTCTTTAAAATATATTCTTCATTAAACAACGTCATCATAATATCCACAACCTCCTTTTCACGCCCTGCCAGATACTCGCTCAGTACATTCTGATCCTTGCAGATGCGGATTCTCTCCAAGACTGCTTCTCTGGTCCTTCCATGCAGTTTCACCTGTTCATTATATATCTTTGTAAAGGTCAAATATTGATTTATGACATTTCTTTCTTTGCACAAATTAGGTTCAATATTTTCCTAATGTATTCTTCACCTTGCCATAATGTAATCCATGATATATTTTACAGAATTACAAGTATCTTCAAAAGTAATATCTTTTGCATAATCAAAATTTTTCTGATACTTTTTCCAAAGGTTCTGCATCTGTGGATTATCCCTGATCTCCTTCATAATTTCCACATAATTTTGCATCACCTGGCTACTGCCCCTCTTTGCGCTTGTCTGCTCCAATGCTCGTTTCAAAATATTTTTATCGCATTCATTTCCACGCAAAGCAAAGATGGTATGTATATCATAAAAATCTCTTGGGCGGGTATTGGCAATGCTACGTGATAATACAGTTTCTATTTTTTCTGCCAGAACTGTTTCCAGATTATAAGCCAATATACTTAATGTCCTGTCATCAAAGAGAAGTTTAAATGTATATTCTATTTCTTTCGGTGTGATTATATCCCCAGTCGTAACATCTACCGTCAGAGGTACACGGATGGGAGGATAATTCGCTTTTAAAGAAACACGTATGCCGGGATAATCATCCGTTTCACGAATATCATAAATATCTTCTAAAGTAAAGCTCACATCATCCTCTATTTCAACAGCGCATATTTCCTTAAAAACCTTTCGGATTGATTCATGGGTTAATGTAAAGCCTTTTATTGTTGTATCCAGATCCATCGTTGTCCTGGTATCCAGCCCAACAATTACCGATATTAAGAATCCGCCTTTTAATATAAAATTGTTTTTATATGTTGATAACGAAATTCTTTCCAGCAACCGTTCCAACATGTAGTTCTGCATGACAAGCTGGGCAGAAATATTTTTCTCTGCCGCCTTTTTCTTAATGAATGCTTTAAGCTGCATTGGATTTCTGCTTATCATAACAGCACCTCCATGTAATGTAATATCTTTGGTTTTACTCTAAGTTGCTCCGCATATTTCATCAACTTGTGTATATCTTTTTCCTTAGAAGACGCATACCGTTTCATTGCTTCATTTACGATCTGGATATCACTGCCGCTGCCACGCACAATGTCACATAATGTTCTTTCGAGATTGTATATTTTGATGGGATTCCCGCAGGGAGACTTTCTTTCGATGATTCCAAGTGTATAATTATCTGGCACAACTCGTTTCACAATAATATTTTCCTGTTTAAGAGAAGGCGCATTATACCCTTTTGGAAAAGTCATTGTATATTTTGCCGGTGTCCTGTCAGAATATCCTAAAAGGTATAACGCTGTATCATGAGAATAGATACCACGTCCATACCTGCACTGCAACAGATGGATGTCATCCTCCCATATATCACTCCGTATATAAAGCCCTCGTCCATAACGATATAATTCTCCATCCTTTACAAGCTTCTGCAATACGCTTCGGTGTATTCCGGATTCTGTTACCTGTCTGGCTGTAATAATACCATCTGATGAATTTTCCAAAAGAGAGTCTATTGTATTCTTAGTTCTCATGACAATCACTCCTTTTTCATACACATTATATTGTATATAAATAATGTGTCATTGTCAAGATTTGTGATACATAGGCACATTAAATTAGATAAAAACAATGTGTGTTTGTCAAAGCAATGTGCCTTTTAGTCGTTTTAATTATGCTATGACTTCCTGTAATTTCTTCCATTGACTTATAACAAATTCAAATGTCAGTAAATCTTTCTCCGAAAAAACATAATTCTTTTGCATATTCTGATAAGCGTCTTTGAGAGCTGTATTATCAGAGATATCATAGAATATCTTAAAATCAGAGAACTTTTTGTCTGCCAGATCACTGCCCGTCCTCCGTGTTTCTTCCAATCTCTTATATCCAGACATTTCAAGAAACAGACCAGTATTCCCAAGCATATCCTGAATTGGCTGCAGATCCAGCATAACACCCACATCATAAATATGCTTTGCAACATCAAAATACATTGCACGTTCATAATAAAATTCTGCTGCAAATATTTTATCTGTAAAAATCCTTTCCAGACGGATCGTTTTTATCGGGAATGGCATTACCTCGAACTGTTCCCGCAGGATAGATCTCTGTTCTTCTGTGGCATATGTGTATATAATGGGTTCAATTTCCAGAGCGGAAAAGGGTTCGCTTACAGTAAACGAAGTCCCTTCCACTTTGACATAACCAAACCTCTGGAGAGGATCATCTGTATCCACCGTCACTGCAGGTGTATAATCATAGACCGCTGTAATGCTTCCTTTTCTGTCATCTTCCAGTTCCTTTCTGGAAGTCCTGGGCAGCGAAAGATATTTTTTAGTCGCGGTTTCCAAACGCTTTTTTGCCTGGCTCCCGCTGCAATTATCAATACATATCGTCAGATCAATGTCCTCAGAAAAACGGCGGATACTTTTCTGGGCCTTATATAAAGCCGTTCCCCCTTTAAAATATGCAGGAAGGGTTTCCTGTTTTTCTGATAATTCCCTTAAGAGAAGCGTAACATAGTAGTCTTTCTCCAGTATGTCTTCCCTTATTCCGGTGACGCCATGAATAAGCCCGATGATATTTAAAAATGAAAATTTATCCCTGTGCAGTTTCATAAAGCCCTCCCAGCATAATATCGATTGTTTTGATCAGTATTCCCGGATTGTAAAACTTCCTTGCCATATAAATCAGGATATCTGTGTCAAGTTCTAATGTTTTTACTGTTCCCTTTAACAGTTCTTCCGGCTTCGCGGTATCAACCGGGGCATGATCCAGATCTCTTATCACATCCAGAATCTGGAGATAACGGTAATTAGAGCGGTTTACATTTACAGAAGGCCTTTTTATCTCAACCTGTATACCGGCGGGTACTCTTTTGGTGTACCGGTTTGTCGCAATGCATTTCCTTTTTGGCATCTGGGACACCAGGCCTAAACGGTTCAGCACAGACAACCCTGTTTCATATCCGATCACATCATCCTCATCATACAGCAACTGCCTGCAGAATAAAGTTTCCCTGTCAGGTGTATAATATCCAAATGCCGTTTTGATCTTTTTACAATAGACACCCTTTTCTATCCGCAGGATCTTGTCTGCCCTTTCCAGTCTGGCCATATTCACATTAACTGCTTTTTTTACGTCTGTTTCATCCAGGCCTGTTTCTTTTGCAACATACTTTGTGATCTGAGCTGTCAAAATCGGCTGGCCGGCTTCCTGTCTGTCTATATATTGGATCAATAAATTCCTGTATCCTATATTGTTCATATGACCATCCCTTTCTTTGCTATCATGTTATTATATTTATGCTTTTTATGTCTTTTTATGCAATCATAATAACACTTTTAAAAAATATAGTCAATCTGAACATCCCAAACTTGAAATATCATGATTTTGGCACAACATTGGCACGGTTCTGCTCTTTCCCCGTAAAGGCATCCATGCTATACTTGGTACAGTCAAAAATATGTAAAGCAGCCGTTTTCCATCCAGGGAGACGGCTGTTTTCGTCAGAAAGGCGGTGGTTTTATTTTGCCAAAGGCAATTTCCAACACAATGTCCAAAGCAGCCGGCAGGGCATCTCCCCATACGGGCAGGCCCGGCAGGAACCTGGCATCCATACTGAAAAATGAGCGTGGGGACATCAATTATTTCAGTACGGTGGTGTTTATCTTTGTCGCGGTGCTCCTGCTGGCATTCATCCTGGACCTATTCAGCATCATTTCCACCAAACAGGAACTGGACCACTGTGCAGACCAGATGGTGAAGCAGATCCAGCTCTCAGGAGGCATGAACGGAGAGACAGACCAGCTTTTTCACTTCCTCTGTTCCCAGATCGAAGGAGCCGAAAACATCTCCTACTCCATAGACGCCTCCTACAAATCGCCTACCCCGTCCGGCATGAACCGGGCCATTCAGCTGGGTACCCCCTTCTATATCACCATCACAGGCAGGGCAAAGCTGGGAGGATTCTGGAACTTCAACCTGGTAAATATCACGGTTGTCTCCAGAGGAGCCGGTGTCAGTGAGCATTACTGGAAATGAGGTGGCTTATGAAGAAACCGTTTCAACGTATGAAAGACAGCACAGGCAGAAATCCCCTCCGGAATGACCGTGGGGATATTTCTATCTTTACCTGTTTTTTTGTGGCAGGGATCGTGATGCTGGTCTCCTTCCTGCTGCTGTATGCCTCCATCCGTATCACCTGCATCAACATCCGCAATGGCGCAAAGATGGAGCTGAACAATTTAAGCGCCAGCATCTATGCGGATACCTACCGTTCCCAGAGGGAGACCAACTTCAGCGAATACTTAAATACCCTCTATTCCAGTGGGGACTATACCGCCATGCTGGAGGACATGGTGACAGACGGGCTCGCCAGCAAGATCCCCCTTTCCACGGATGACTACCGGGTAAGGGATATCCGTCTTGCGTTCCATGTAACAGGCGACCGGGTGGAATACGTCTTCACCTGCAACGTGGAGTTCTATGTCTACATGTTCGGCCACTCCTACCCCGCCATCACCCGGCC
>BLMC01000121.1 GCA_011959805.1 Lachnospiraceae bacterium
GAATTGCCGGTTATGCGATTGTGTTCTGTGGTATGAAGGGTTATGAGCTGCTTGGAAGGCATCTGTCAAAAGGAGGGATTATTCTTTGCATTATCCTATCTTTTTTGGCAATTTTGGCATCTGAATTTGTGTCTTTGGGAATTACAGTTCATTCTGAACTTGGTGAAATGTATTCGTTGTCAATGACAGATTCATTTCGCCTTGTTCCAGAACTTTTAAAAGAGTCTGAATTGATTGGTGCAGTTGCAAAAGATTTGGCTTTTGGATATGCGCTTTCTATTTGGGCAAGCTATTCTTCTGTAAAAAATATTTGGAGACAGACAGCACAAGGATAAACAATGATGCAATTTTGATGCAATTTCGATACAAGTTTGATGCGCCTCCTACCTATAATAAAATTTAGTAATATTTTGTAGAAGGAAAAAGGGGGATTGCATATGGATGTGGAACAAAAGAAAAAGATTCCAACTGGTGTATTGATTGGTGTGGTGTTGGCAATAGTTGTATTGGGATTAGGGGTTTTTGGAGTGCTGCATTTTCGCACACCAAAAGGTTGTCGGGACTATACAGTACAGAAGGAACAACATTATGTGGAGTATTCGGAACAATACGATTATTGGGATGTACTGACAGTGGAATATCCTAGTTTGTCTGGAATAAATAGTGAACAGCAGGAAAAACTTAATAAACTTTTTTATGATATGGCAATGGAAAAGGTTTACTATTGGCATCTTTTCCCAGATGAAGAAGTGAAGGAATTACAGAGAGATTATCAGATTTTTAGTAGTGATGTGCATTGTGAAGTGCCTTATCACAGTCAGTATCTGATGAGTGTACACTTCCAAGAAATCTATGCACCGATTTCACCGCTTTATTATGTACATAAAACACAGCGCTGTGCAAATGTCAATTTAATGACTGGGGAACAATATACACTTTCGGATATTTTGACACTCAATGATAATTTTATGGAACTTTGGTGTGCGCAGGTGGAAAAGAGTGGAGACTATGGGGATTTGATTGTAAATGATACAGATACACGAGAAACCTTTCTAATGTGGTTTTTGAACAAAGATGAAGAAGCAGGAGCGCAATATACATTTACTCCGTTTTTCTATTTGGATGAGAACAAAGATTTTGTGATTGGACTTTCCTATGATCCGAAACCGAACAAGATTGTGAATAATTTACCTTTAGAAAATAGCTTTTGTGCGCATTTTGAGAGTTCTAAGTTGGAACCCTATCGAACCGAATCAGAATTCTGGAATTGGTATGAACAGTCAGAAAGTTCGGGGGAGGTTTTAGAATGTGCAGACCGGAAGGAAAATCTGTGGTTGGGAAAGGACGCGAGTATATGGGAATTTATCGACCAATAATAGGAATAGCCATCATAGGCACATTTTGGGGACTCATTTGGAGCAATTCTATGACAGCATATGCAATCGAAGACAATCTGGTGCAGTATGATTTACCATCTAAGGAGCAAAATCAATATAATATCTTTACAGAGGACATTGGCATTTACGAAGTTTGCGAAGGGGATAGTCTTTGGCGTATTTCTGAAAAATTGTTGGGAAAGGGAGAAAATTATACACAGTTTATAGCACAAAATGCAGATGTTATTACAAATCCCAATTTGATTTATCCTAAAATGCAACTTCATATAAAACGAAATGTCTATGTGAAAAAGCGGATGGGGGTCAATGGGATTAAAACGCCAGAATATCAATTTGGAACGCAAAGACAGGCGCATTTTGGGATTCTGGAATCTGGAAAAGTGTTTGCGAACTGTGCGCTGTTTGGCGATGGTGCGGCAAAAGTTCTCTGCTTAATTCAGGATAAGGAGCAAGCAGGAGAGAAAGCTTTGGCAAATTGGGAATATAATAAACAACAGATAGAGTCTTATGTTCAGAAAAATTTTGAAAAAAAGATTTCTGATTTAGCTTTTTATGATTACCAATCCGAAGATGAACGAAAACTACATCTATTTTCTTACATTTATACAATTGATGGAGAGGAGTATGGATATCAAGGAGAGATGGAGATTTATGTGTGTGAGGGGATCTGTCAGACAGAGCATATTCAAGCAGAATTTACTGCGTTTGATGTGGAAGAAGGAGTAGAGGATGTTGTCCTTTATATGCTTGCAAGTTTTGAGGAACTTCCAGATGCAGAGAAATCTTCAATCAATGAATATAATATTAAGATTGCGCCTTACAATCCTTGGGAAGTTTCTGGTATTCATAATTCTTTTGAGTGGATTGATGAATATTTTGATGCTACATTTCGTGAAATTAGTCAGAAACCAAAAGAAAAGAAAAATGCAAGACAAAGAATTCTTGGAGAATAAAATTTACCCTCTTCCCCTATAAAGAAAAGTGTGCTATAATTACGGCGGTCTATAAAAAGGTGAAGCCTTTGAGGAAGAGGGGTATTACAGTGCATACAATAAGAGAAATAACAGCTTGTTTCGTGATTGGAGTTATGCTGTTTTTGTCCGAAATATACCTTGACATGGTTATGACGGACTCTTTTTTTGTGTACAATTCTGTAGGGGAAGTTGCTTCCTTTTTGAAATCGGATTCTTCGGATTTTACTTTTAATAGAGTATGTTTGCAGGAGAATTGCGGTCATCTGAATCTGCATGTTTGTACCATGAAGATATTGAATAAATGTTCTGGTATGATGTTGCCTCCTAATGGTTGGAATCTGTTTCATTGCTTAATTTATATTGGTTATTTTTTCCTTTTGCAAAATAAATTTTATCAGCTTTCAGAGATGTTACAAACCTTTTGCCGGACAATGGATGCACTTGTCGCAGAGTATATGCATCAGTCGGACGGAAAGAAGCGAATCTAACATTTTTTTAATTTATGCATAAAGTAGTACGAAAAGAAAAGTTAGATTTGTTTTAAGAAAGAAGGGTATACATATGTTGGCACAAGTATTTGCAGTAATTATTTTTATTGCAATGTTTGTTTTTATTGTGACGGAAATTGTGGAACGGCACATTGTATCACTTGTATGTGCGCTACTTACAATTATTTTGGTTTTTGGTGTAGGTATGCATAGCATGGCAGCAGTGATTGAGACAATTAATATTAAGAGTATTTTTATGACAGAATTCTGGTATCTGTCCGGAGAGTCAGGAAATAGTAGTGCAGGAATTAACTGGGAGACGATTTTTTTTATCTTTGGTATGATGGTAATGGTTGAAGGCATGGCGCGGGTTGGTTTCTTCCGGTGGTTGTGTATGCGGATTGCCAAGTTTGTAAAGTATCAGGTAATACCATTGTTTATTACCTTTATGGTACTGTCCACAATCCTTGCGATGTTTATCGATAGCATTACTGTGATTTTATTTTTGGCAGCAGTGACAATTGAATTGTCGCAGTTATTAAAATTTAATCCAGTTCCAATGATTTTGTCTGAGATTTTCTGTGCAAATCTTGGTGGCTCAGCAACTATGTGTGGAGATCCTCCCAACATTATTATTGGAACTTCCTTGGGTTATTCCTTTACAGATTTTGTGACCAATACAGGGCTAATTGTAGCAGTTTCGTTATTTGCAGTTTTGCTTTATTTTTATTTGATATTTAAAAAGGAATTGAAAACAAGCACAGCTGGAGCAATAGACTATAACAGTCTGCCAAATCCAGAATCAACTATCACAGATAAAAAAGGATTTTTTGTAAGCAGCGTAATCTTTGCAGTGGCGATTGTTCTGCTAGTTACACATGCGCAGACAGGACTTACAGTGTCTACAATTGGGATTATTGTTGCAATTGCCACATTGGCAACTTCGTGGAAATATGCTATTCTATTATTAAAGAAAGTGGATTATAAAACACTACTGTTTTTTATTGGACTGTTTGTCGTGATTGGTGGTTTGGAGCAGACAGGAATCTTGGAGATTATGGCTGCCTTTATTGGTAAAATTAGTGGTGGTAATGTCATGGTTATGATTGCAATTATTATCTGGCTATCAGCAATTGCGAGTGCATTTGTGGACAATATTCCATTTGCGACAACAATGATACCAATCATCAAAAGTCTAGCGGTTACTTATGGTGTTGATTTGTCCATGCTTGCATGGACTTTGGCGATGGGAACAGATATTGGCGGAAGTGCAACTCCAATTGGCGCTTCGGCAAATGTTGTGGGTATTGCGACGGCAGCAAGAGAAGGCTATGTGATTAAGTGGGGAACATACTGTAAGAAAATGATGCCGGCAACAGTTATGGTTGTGTTGATATCTATGTTAATAATCTATGTTCGGTATTTATAGGGAGGCGAAGCGAATGGAAAAGCAGTTGATTATCTCAGTAGGCAGGGAGTATGGTAGTGGTGGACATGAGATTGCAGAAAAACTGTCGATACACTATGGGATTCCATTGCTTGATCACAATCTGTTAGATGAGATTGCAGCAGAGAAAAATATGGATATGGAGCATTGGAAGGATTTGGATGAGAAACATAAAAACAGGCTATCATCAAGGACTGTGCGTGGCTATAGTAGCTCTCCAGAGGAAAATCTTTATCAAATGCAGTTTGAGTACCTCAAAAGCAAGGCCTTATCAGGGGATTCTTTTGTTATTGTTGGCAGATGTAGCGAGACAATTTTAAAAGAATTTGATAGCCTTGTGACAATTTTTATACTTGGGGACTTGGACCAAAAAGTGGAACGCATTATGCGTTTGTATCAGTTGTCAAAAAATCAAGCGGTAAAAAAGATTCGTGAAAAAAATTGGAAACGCAGACGTTACCATAACAGTTTTTGTGAGGGAAAGTGGGGCGCTTCAAGAAACTACGATATCTCCATCAACAGCAGCAAGTTGGGAGTGGATGGAACCGTTGCGCTGTTAATTGATTATATTGATAGAAGACAACAGATAAAAATGGAGTAGGGAAGTTTCAAACTTCCCTACTCTACTTAATTTATAAAAATTCAAGAATGCCATCGGTGTTCTTGCTGCGAAACGCGCATCGTGCGCTGCATGATACATTCTTCTGCAATCCGCTAAAGGCATATCAGAAATAAAAACTAATATCCAGCTCCATTATCTGTATTTTTGATAAGTTTAATCATTCGACTTGTTCCCAGACGGTCTGCGCCAAGCTGAAGAAATTCTTTGGCATCATCCACAGATGCAATGCCGCCGGCTGCTTTGATTTTTACTTCTTTTCCAACATGTTCTTTCATCAATTTTACATCTGCAAAAGTAGCACCCGCTGTGGAAAAACCTGTGGAAGTTTTGATATATTCTGCACCTGCATTGGTGACAATCTCGCACATCTTAATTTTTTCTTCTTCTGTAAGCAGGCAGGTTTCAATAATAACTTTTAAAATTCTACCATCACAGGCTTCATGAATTTGGCGAATTTCGTCCTCAATTTTCTGATACAATCCATCTTTAAGCCAACCGATATTGATGACCATATCAATTTCCGCTGCACCGTTTGCAATAGCATCTTTGGTCTCATAAACTTTGACAGCGGTGGTGTGATAACCATTTGGGAAACCGATCACAGTACAGATGGGTAATTTTCCATTTACATAGTCTACCGCCTGTTTTACATAGGCAGCAGGAATACATGCAGATGCAGTCTGGTAGGTTATACCATCATCAAGAATCTGGCGGATTTCAGCCCATGTGGCAGTCTGTGTAAGCAGAGTGTGGTCAACGGTCTGTAAAATTTCTTTGTTATCCATAATAATCAGTCCTTTCAAATATTAGTTTTTTCGCAATTTTGTCTTAGTCGGAAAAGGTCTCCACTTCTATAAGTGGTAAAAAACACAATTTTGTTTCGGTAAGAGTACAATCTCCGACGAACAGAAGCCTCCAGCAAGATTGTGGGAGTGTGTTAATTTAATTGATTGAGAATGGAGTGGCCAATTGTGCCATTAGGCATTTGTACACCAAAATTGTCGGTGATTGTGGCACCAATTACAGCGAATGTAGAAGTATCTTCTAGTTTTCCACTTCCTGTAAAGGACGGCGAGTAGGCAATAAATGGAACATCTTCGCGCGTGTGGTCAGTGCCTGTGTGTGCCGGGTCATTTCCGTGGTCAGCAGTGATAATTAATAGGTCATCTTCTTTAAGATATTTTAAAAATTCACCGAGCTTCTCATCAAATTTTTCAAGTTCTTGCGCATATCCTACAACGTTTCTTCGATGTCCCCAAAGCGCGTCAAAATCCACAAGATTGATAAAACACAACCCTTCAAAATCTCTTTGTGCAATGTCAATAGCTTGTTCCATGCCATGTACAGAACTTTTGGATTTGTTGGATTCCGTGAGTCCTTCACCGTCAAAGATGTCAAAAATTTTTCCTACAGAAATGACATCTAAGCCAGCATCTTTTAGAGCATTTAGGGCAGTCTTTCCATAAGGCTTTAGTGCATAGTCATGGCGGTTACTCGTGCGCACAAATTCTCCTTTTTTCTTTCCGATGTAGGGTCTTGCGATAACGCGGCCCACTTTCCATTCATCTCGCATAGTAAGTTCTCGTGCTATCTCACAGCAACGATAAAGTTCATCCAGACCAAATGTTTCTTCATTTCCGCAGATTTGAAGAACAGAATCCGCAGAGGTATAGACAATCATATGACCTGTGGCAATTTCTTCCTCGGCAAGCTCATCAAGTATTTCAGTACCGCTTGCACTTTTGTTTCCAATAATGGTGCGCCCTGTCCGCGCAGACAACTCCTCTAACAGCTCTTTTGGAAATCCAGTTTCTGTAAAGGTTTGGAACGGCTTTGTAATATGCAGGCCCATCATTTCCCAGTGCCCTGTCATGGTGTCTTTTCCAGTGCTTGCTTCGTGCAGACGTGCAAAATATCCCATAGGTTTTTCGACCGGGGTAATGCCATGTAATGAATGGAGGTTTGCTATACCCAGATTTCGCAGATTTGGAATATTAAAATTTTGTGTGTTCTGGGCAATATGACCTAGTGTGTCTGTTCCAGCATCACCGTAGGCAGCTGCATCTGTTGCAGCGCCAATTCCCAAAGAGTCAATGACGATTATAAAAACGCGGTTGTATTTTTTATTCTCATACATAATGAATCCACTCCTTTCTATAGACTTTTACAGTCTATTTATAATATATGAAAATTGTTCTTAAAACAGCATAATGATCCCGACAATCATAGCACTTAACATACTCACGAAAATACCGCCCAGCATTGCCTTAAAAACAAGTCGAGAGAGGGTACTCTTTTTTTCTGGGCAGAGTACAGCAATGCCAGATACACAAATGCCAAGACTCGATAGATTCGCAAAACCACAGAGAGAGATTGCGCAGATCATACCTGTTCTAGTGTCCAGAGAACTAAGTATTGCACCCAAATCCTGAAAGGCAACAAATTCGTTGACAATTAGTTTGTTGCCAAGAAGGGACCCTTCCATTAACACATTGCTGCTATCTAAGCCCATCAGGAATCCAAACGGCGCAAATACATAGGAGAAAATCTGCTCTAGCCGGATTCCGGCAAACCCTAAAAACATGTTTACAACCGCTACAATACCAATAATACCAACGAGCGATGCAGCAATGGAGATAACCATCTGCATACCAGTGGATGCACCTTCAGCAATCGCATCGATAACGTTTGCATTATTTCCCTTGTTGTCCATCTTGACATCAGTAATGGATTGTGCTATTTCTGTCTGTGGAAGAATCATCTTTGCAACAAGAATACTTCCGACAGGAACCATAGCGCTTGCAATTAGCAGATAATCCATAGGGATTCCAAGTGCATGATATCCACCTAAAATCGATACAGACATACTGCCCATTCCTGAGACTAGAATAACAAAGATTTCGCTGTCGGTCAATGACTTGATGTATTTGCTCACCAAAATAGGGCTGTCTGTCTGACCTAAAAACATATTTGCTACGGCCACAAAGCTCTCCACTTCTGTTGTGCCCATAAGCTTTCCAACGCCTTTTCCAATCCATTTTACTACAAATCCCAGCACACCAATATAGTACAACAAGCTAACCAGCGCAGAGACAAAAATGATGTTGCCAAGAGTCTGGACAATGAAAATACTACCCAATGACGCACTGTCTGCAAGGCTTCCAAAAACAAAGGATAATCCTTCTTGCCCACAATTTATAATCGCTGTGACACCATCAGAAATCACTGACACGATAGTTTTGCCAATCGGCACTTTTACAAGTAATACAGCGATAATAAACTGTATTACTATGGCGCGCAGTACCGTTTTCCATTTAATATTTTTGCGGTCCCACGATAATAGAAAGATTAGCCCTATTATGACAATAATGCCAATTAGATTTAGTATTAGCTTCATGCGATGTGCCTCCTGTCTGCCCGGAGGCTTTATTTTTCGCGGTCTGCTGCGATAAGCTTACGAATTGCAAGGACAGCTGTTTTAATCGCGGATTCTGTATCGTGTACCATTGGATTGTCCATGCCAAGTGC
>BLMC01000122.1 GCA_011959805.1 Lachnospiraceae bacterium
ACGGTATACGGGCATTTCAATACATCTCATGTTTCTATTAATCTACAGGTCCAGACCAGTTCGGTCAATTTGTGAGTAATTTCAATACATCTCATGTTTCTATTAATCGCCTATTTGTTGGTTGCGGGAAACAAGAGCCAATCATTTCAATACATCTCATGTTTCTATTAATCAAAGCTCTATTTGTTTAGTCCCTTTATGTACCAGATATTTCAATACATCTCATGTTTCTATTAATCGGAGGTTACAGTAACGTGTATTTCCATTTTACGGCGATTTCAATACATCTCATGTTTCTATTAATCAAGTGCAGACTTTGCGTATCGCTTTCGAGCGTGAAAAATTTCAATACATCTCATGTTTCTATTAATCAAATTATAATCGCACAGAGGAGCAAGTGCAACGCAGATTTCAATACATCTCATGTTTCTATTAATCCGGAGGGGACGGAAAATACACGTAGGGAACAAGCAATTTCAATACATCTCATGTTTCTATTAATCGCCAAAAGTTGGGAAGATAACACAACAGGGCATGTATTTCAATACATCTCATGTTTCTATTAATCCAAGGTTTAAGTTTTGTAAGTTTATACTGTTTTACCATTTCAATACATCTCATGTTTCTATTAATCACATTTTCCGCCGTACGGATTGTTGGAAGTACCCACATTTCAATACATCTCATGTTTCTATTAATCTTTAAACATAGATTGGGTTCTTAATATTTGTCAATTTCAATACATCTCATGTTTCTATTAATCTTGTAACCCCTCTACATTTATCTAGCGGAATATATATTTCAATACATCTCATGTTTCTATTAATCTTAATAAACATAAAAGTAAAAGACTCAGGATACGATTTCAATACATCTCATGTTTCTATTAATCCCCCCATATAAAAAATCAGTGCGGCTTCATAGGTCATTTCAATACATCTCATGTTTCTATTAATCATTAATTCCACCCACTTCCATACCCGTATCCATTATTTCAATACATCTCATGTTTCTATTAATCTAGGGTTTATAATTCCGCTCCCATTCGCCTTCAGCATTTCAATACATCTCATGTTTCTATTAATCATGACGGGGTCCAACAAACCTGTCTCCTCATTATACATTTCAATACATCTCATGTTTCTATTAATCAATATATTTCTACAAATTATAAAATTTGCCCATCTAATTTCAATACATCTCATGTTTCTATTAATCCCAAGACAACTTCGCCGTTCCGCTTGTATTATTATAGCACTAATCCCTGGAAAAGTCACCTTTTTTTCGACTTTTTACCAAGTAAATGATTTAGATTTTTTTCGTTGAGGCAAATGTGAGAAATTCCTTATAATTTCAAGCTTTTCTCTCACTTTCTTTCCATTCCCACTTGGTAAAAACTCACAGAATTAAGTCCTCTCCTGTTGCCTTATCACGCTTTCCTAAAATATCCTCACCAAATACATTGTCATTCATCAGTTTAATAATACATATAAAGTCTTCCTCTGCATCAATTACCTTTTGCAACTCATTTTCCAATTCAATTAATTTTGACGGAGTAATATCTCCACGAAATACAGAAAATTGAAAATGAGAAAGATATTTCTTGCAAACTTTAAATACCTTCTGAACCCTTTTTTCATTCACATCATAAAAAACAAATGCATAGTTATAATTGATTTTTTTCTTATTCTGATTCATACAATCCCCTCACAATTGTCAAGTTAACGCTTTGGCAAACAAACTGGCGAAATGTTTAAACCCTCGCGCATTTGTCAAATGCTTACTTTGCTCATCACTCACAGGAATAAAATATCCTATTCTATATTTTATTTTTACTATATTGGATAGTGTTTCTATATATTTGTCTTTATAGAAAATGGAATAAATGGTTTTTCCTCCAAGATAAACTTAATTAATTTATAGCAATCTAATTTAATGGCTGTCCGATAAGTTATTTTGCGTTTTAGTCGCTCGTGATAAAAAACAGATTCCAGCCGTTGTTCAAAAGCTTCAATAAAAAGTTTGCGCCCTTCTTCGTTAAGTAAACAATAGTTGACTTTCCTATCGAAGTGTTTTTCCACCTGCAATCTCCTATTGTTTACCAACTCAAAGATTGTTCTATAAACAATGACTGGTTTAAATACCTCACACAAATCAAGACTTAGAGAAAAACGCCCCTCTGATGGTTCATGCAAAAAACTGATTCGTTGATCCAAATGTGTTCTGTAAATCGCTGAGATTGTCTTGGTGTAAAGAAGTGTATTTCCAAAGGAAACCAATGCGTTTATCGGATTATCAGGAGGACGCTTCACACGCTTATTCATAACAAAATCCTCTGGTAAAAAATATTTAAAATTAGCATAAAATCTTGCCCATACTTCTCCCTCAACAGACATCAGTTCAGTTATTTTTTCTGATAAATCCACATTCTTGTGAAATTCTTTTCTAATCCAGTCAGTTGTTGTCTTTACTTCTTTTTTATCATGCTTGTAATAATGATACAAGATTTCATAGATATTTTCTCCAATTCCATGTACAATTGCCTTTGCAATCTCCATACGTCGATTCTCATAGGCATAAACTTGTTTTATTAATAGTTTTCCACTGCAATACTGTTCTCTTGGATAGTAAGTACCACTATATCCACCATAATAATTAAAGAAATGTATTACGACATGGTTCGATGCTAGAAAGTCTAAAAGTTTTGTGTTGATGCTCACTTCATTTAGACAATAAATTTCCTTGGTATTCTCTATTGGTATATAGACATTTTTCCCATCTCTACGAAAACATAATGAATTATCTTTGCGGGTCAACTCTCCCTGTGACATGATATATCGCGTACTTCCCATCTTTCTTCATCCCCTTTGTTGTACAAATAGCTTCTTGTATTCTTCCACTACTTATCTTTACAATAAACTTTCTGTTAAATGCGCAAACGTTTTATCACTGTACTTTTTAGTCTTTAAATATTTGGAGAAAACTATATAAATTTATTATGGTATGTAAGTTGATTCTATGTTACAAAGCATACTTGCGTTTTTCGCGGACAGTAAAAGAATTATCAAGTATCGCGGATTCTATGTTACAAAGCATACTTGCGTTTCCGCTAAAAATTTTGGTGTTGGAAATGCAAGTTAATTCTATGTTGCTAAAAATGTTAATGGTATTCTTAAATCAATGTACCACAGATCGAGCAAAAATCTTCTTACAATATCAAACATAAATAAAAAATTTATATAAAACAATACTCATAATATGCACATTTTTTGCAACCAGCCCGTTCATCAACTTCTGGGATAGTATCCGATTGAAGCAATTTTTCAATTTGTATCTCAATCTGCTCTAATTGTTTTTCTTCTGCATCCTTCAGTTCAAGAATCATTGTTGCTTTTTTGGATTTATTTTTTTCTACAAATTCTAATTTTCCCTTTCTAATAATTCCTTTATCTTTTAGAATTTTTAGGTAAAAATAGAGCTGCCATCTACTAGCTTCTATATCTGCATCCGATTTTTTTGTTTCTGTCAAATATTCGGCTGTCAATTTATCCAATCGAATATTCTCAATTGCAATTTCTGTATTCTCGCTTTCCCCCGCCTTGACTTCGTGAATTGCGCGTCCAATCTGAACAAGCTCGCTATTATCCTCGAGATTTAATCGATTTCCATGCAGATAACATTGTCTTTTACAATGAAAAAAATAATTGATAAGCGTTCCATTCACTCGCGTATGATTAAATGTCAATAAACAGACCTCCTTTTTCCTCCAGTTTCTTTTTATCTAACCTGTCATTGACAAAAAAATCTTTCCCATTTTCTATACAATAAATTTCACCCACTCTGTCCGTATAAGCGATGTCTGAATTTTTCTTTATCTGGTAAATAAAAAGATTGAGTTTGCTGCTGATTTCGGATAGTTGGACACGAAATTGGGCATAGTCTTTTGGCGGTTTACTAAGAATTTGCTTGTATTGATTCCATAGTTCTTTGCCGTCAATCGTTTTCTCATCTGACAGAACAATTGTCCGCATTAGGAAGACAGACATTCTCCACTGATCTTCCTCAATCAGTTGCATTCTTTCCATTACTTTTCGAAAATTTAAAGAACCGATATCTTCCATAAATGTTTCAATTCCAATAAAATCCGATGCATTATTCCGATTATTTTGAATAACCTTCATAACTTGTCCATAATACTCTGAAAAATTCTTTTCTATTAAAAGTTGCTGCATTTGGATATTTTTTAAGGTGAACTGTTCACTGACTCTGTAGTCATTTTCACCGTAAATGCGCTTTGCTGGATATAAGTCAAAATAAAATACAATGCCATTTCGATGCGCATTTCTATTAATTCTTCCTATAAATTGTTCTTCGCTGTCCAATGTACTGATATCTTTGTATCCAATATCCATATCGATATCTATTCCAGCTTCCACAACCTGCGTTGCAATCAAAATATATCCACTTTGCGCAAAATTTTCTGTCTTAATACGTTGTAGTATCTTTTCTCTATCAACCGAATTGTCATCGCCAGTCATGCGGTCCACTACAGCCTTTATTTCTATGTCTGATGTCAGTTTATCAAAAAATCGATATGCCATTTCCTTTTGAATAAACTCAACCAAAATCTTTTTCTTTGTTTTTGCCTGTTCTTTTATGTGCAAATACAATGCATTTTCATCAAAATTCTGTTCCTTTAACAATTCATAGGAAATCTCAACGCGGTTTTGAAATCTTTTGTCGCGAAAGTAAAATTCCCGATTTTCAATCAAATGTATAACACCATCTTTTTTTCCAGTCAAGACAGTCAGATTGGGTAATGTAGCAGACATAATGAGCACTTTACAGTGTAAATATTTGCAAAAATACTGTAAGAACATCATAATTTCTGTCCAGATAGCATTCTTGTAACTTTGAATTTCATCTAACACAATCACACTTCCCACAAGCTGATGAAATCCAAAGATGGCCTCCCTTTCTGTTCCAAACATCGTTTGAAAAAGACTTACATGTGTTGTTAATAAAATTGGATAATTTAAAAATTGTCTGTCTAATAAAGACTTACTCCAATTACATTCAGACCAGTTTTCTTCAAACTCTTGGTGATTTTCTGCTAATTTTTCATCGCGTTTAATTGGTGTTATTGAATTGACAATAGCAATCCTTTTTAAAATATCCTCTCCCTCAAACATTTCCTCCAAGCTTGCCTTATTCTGTTCTACTAGATTATTAAAAGGATAGACATAAATAATTTTGCCCATACCACGCTCTGCAAGATGAAAACTGCAATTAAATCCAGTATTACTTTTTCCACAGCCTGTTGGTGCTTCGAGATAAAAGATATCTTCATGGGAATTTTTAATAAGATTTTGTTCTGCCTCATAGAAAAGCATTGTTCTTAGATAATTGATGTCTTTTCCATCATCTGTTACATTTTGAGGCTGAAATGCTCGAATTGCTTGCATTCTTTTTGTTTTTTCAAAAGATTCTCTCAAATTTGTTAGTTCTCTGATAGAACCAAAGTCTTTGATTTCTGTCCCTGTCATATATTCATTTGTCGCATAGTAATCACATGCCGTCAACAAAGAAAACAGCAATTTTGTATAACAAAATTTTGCAAATTTACGATCTTCTGTCTCCTTTTTTGCCCTGCGCAAAATTCCTACATAACTTTCAACAGACCGCTTGGAATACTTGCCTTTATAAATCTGATGATAGCACCGCTCTATCATTTGTGTGTCCATATTACTAAGTTTACCACCTGGCTGAATCGCAGTAACAAACTCAGCGAAATTAGACAAATTAGAATGGTGCTTCATAATTAGATATGCATTAACACATAAAATTTCATAAAGTTTTATCAATATCTCTCTATTGATTGATATTTTTTCTTGCATTTGTTCCAATTGTGCAACATGATAATCCAAATAGATATACGCAGAAAGCGCAGCATGATTTTTTTCGTACAATTTGGGTATTATTATCTTATCAAAAGCTTTGTTTTCCATTGCTTTTTGTTGAAATATCGGATTTATTTTTCCTGTATCATGAAATAAAATCACATCTTGCATGGATTGCCAAAACCAATCTGCATACTTTTTCTCTGTGTCGCCTGTCAACACAGGCTCCATTGCCTCAAATGCCGCACGCATTTTTTCTTTATCTAACAGGCGCATAAAATACTTTTCACAGCGGTCTGTATGCTCCTGTAATGTCTCCTTTTGTGTCTCCACTTTTGAATTTTTGTGTGCATATACTGGTAACGTTAAATCTAATATCTCTGTAAGTTTCATTTTTTTATCCTATTTTCTAATAACATTTTACAACGTTTTAGATTTTACTCAAATAATTGTTTAAAACGTAGTCAACAACTCCGCAGAAAACTGACGAAATTTATTCACTAAGAAACCATCGATTTATTATTTTTTAAAGTTGTAAGCTGATATTCTCCTAATTGAGTAGAGAAAATTTATTTTCCCTACTCATATATTAGTCAAATTTACTGTCAATTTTCTTACATATATTTTAGAGTGTTAATAAAACACAACCTGCTTTCCATCCACTTTCCAGACAGTATCTTTTATATTGCTAAGAATCATATCCGTATAGACAAACCGTTGCAATTGATATTGATTTGTCTCCTCATCAAGTCCGATAGGAAGTGCTTCTTCATATTTAAAACCACCAAATAGATTTTCATCCGCATCAATTTCTGCCATATCTTTTGGAAAAAGACAATCGAGTTGTTCTATATTTTCTTGGACATTCCCCTCAACAATTGATTCTTGTGTAATATCCGCCAGATGATCATTTTTGCCGAGGTACGGAATATAAATACACCTTCGTTCCATAATACTAGCTGCCAGTTTATTTGCCTCATCACAATCTAACAACACCAAAATATCCCACGATGGATACTCAAGCCACTGCTCTTTTACAATCAGATTCCCTCCCTGTTCCCGCGAGGCATAGCCAACAGAATTATTAAAGCAACTAATTTTTTTGGAGAAATATCCTTTTTGTGCATTGGGCAAAATACTGATTTGGAGTGATTTTAAGGTTTGATAATACGCCGGATACTTGTCTGATTTCTGCTGATTATATCCTTTATATCCCAAAATCGCACCAAACATTCCTAGAAGCGCGGGCTTATGAATCTGTCCATAGGTATAGTAGTAGATTGCGTTGACCTCTGGCTTTTTGAACATTGCCTGTTTTCCAGACAAAGTAAATTTCAAAATTTCCATACGATTCTACAATTCCTTTCGCGTAAAAATATGATACATTTTTACATCTGAAATATCCGTTTCCAACTTTGTTGTAAATGGATTATAATAAATTTCTACTGCGTTTATTCTTGTGGCAAATTCCTGTAATAGATTACTACAATTCACTCGAATAATATTCTTTTCTTCATTGTTGTGTTCAAACTGAATATATGTGGCAAGATTCGGCAAGTACACATCTTCTTGTGTTTCAATAAACAGTCCAAATTCATTCTCACAGCCTACTTTTGCATTGGTTGCAAAAGAAGTTGCCGCACACAGCGCAGTCTCTTTAAATTTTTGATAATCCTCTTGTGTATATCCTTGTGTAACGCCTAGTTCAACATATTCTTTGTATGCTTTTGGATTAATGCTAAACGGATAAAAATAATGTGCCTCGTCACTTACAATTTTTGTGCCTAGAGATGAATTTTTTGCTTCCTCTCCATCTTTTGCTTTTTGTGATGCTTTTGCATCTCGAAATGGGGAGAGAATTTGTTGTTCCTGCGGCGTACTATCTGCATATTTATTGAATCCTTGACCAAACTGTACAGCACCTGTTATTGAAATATTACAGCCCTTCTCTGCAAAAGTGGCACCAAAATTTTTAACATCAATCGCATCAAACAAGTTTGCCAGAACTTTGTTTGCATCTGTTGTATCCTCTGAATGAAAAAGATGATTATAACGCTCCAACAATGTCCTTGGAATAATATTCACCGCGTTGTTCTTGTCTGAAACGGTTGTCATAGATTTTATGTACAAAACCTTTTCTCCATTTTCATCCCACATCTTTTTCATTGGATACTTAAACGCTTTGTCACTTCCAAAAATTTCCCCTTTGGAAGTTGTCTTAGGATATCCGCTAAAATCGGCATTCCAATTTGCCATAATTGATGAGATTCCCATCACACCATACACTCTTTGTTCCATCATTTTTATTTTCCTCCATTTCCTGTTATAGACGCACAACGTCTATACTATTTTATATTATTTTGTTCAATACCTTCCAAAAAAAAAATCCCCCATGCCGCCTTTTGGCGGC
>BLMC01000123.1 GCA_011959805.1 Lachnospiraceae bacterium
ATGGAATGGTTACTTCTAAGGGAAATGTAGTTACAATGGCAGACAGCGAATATAAGTTGATGACAACAGACATCTATGCTGGAACTAATCCCAGCGGAATTCTTGTGAACATGAAGCAGGAAGTGATAGGAATCATTGACAATAGCCATAATCATGACGATACCAAAAATTTGCTTTCCGCAATAGGGATTACAGAATTAAAAGGATTAATTACAAAGCTTTCTAACGGGGAGGCGATTAATTATCTTGGAATCTATGTACAAGATATCTCAGAGCAAACAAGGAAGGAAACAGGTCTTCCACAAGGAGCATTTATTGTTGATATTGACATGGACTCTCCAGCAATGTTAAAGGGAATTCAGAAGGGTGATATTTTGGTTAGGGTTGGCTCCCAAGAAATTCGCACTGCTGCTGACTACATGAATGTACTTCGGAATGCCCCTACAGAAATTGGCATAAATATAGTAGTACAGCGAGCGAGTGTCAATGCTTTTGAGGAAATGAATTTTGTAGTACAGCCAGAGAAACAGGAATAATAAAGTGATTAGGAAAGAAAGGATTTAGAGAAAATGAAATACATTAAAGATTATAAAGATGGAGACCGCGTTTTTGATATTTATTTCTGCAAATTTAAAAGTTCCGCAGTGACAAAAAATGGAAAAAACTATGACAATGTAATTATACAGGATAAAACAGGTACACTTGACGCGAAAATTTGGGACCCCAATAATGTAGGCATTGCAGATTTTGAAGCGATGGATTATATTGAAGTTTACGGAGATGTGACAAGCTTTAATGGCGCATTGCAAGTCAATGTAAAGCGTGTTCGCAGATGTAGCGCCGAAGAGTATGACGAGCGGGATTACATGCCAGTCAGCAACAAAAATAATGATGAAATGTTTGCACAGCTTTTGGCGTACATTGAAAGTATTGAAAATACATATCTTAAGGCATTGTTAAACAAGTTTTTTGTGGAAGATAAAACTTTTGCGCAGAATTTTCGGAAATCTTCTGCGGCAAAGACAGTGCATCATGGATTTATTGGTGGACTCTTGGAACATACACTTGGCGTTACAACACTTTGCGATTTTTACTGTAAGCAGTATCCAATTTTAAACAGAGATTTATTGATTGCTGCAGCAATCTGTCATGATATGGGAAAGACAAGGGAAATTAGTGCATTTCCGGCAAATGACTACACAGATGAAGGGCAGTTTTTAGGACATATTGTAATTGGTTCTGAAATGCTCGGGGAAAAAATTAAGGAGATTCCTGATTTTCCACCAGTGCTGGCAATGGAGTTAAAACATTGTATTTTGGCGCATCATGGGGAATATGAATTTGGCTCTCCCAAAAAACCAGCGATTATCGAGGCGGTTGCACTTTGCTACGCAGATAATACCGATGCCAAAATGGAGACTTTTAAAGAATTGTTAGAGTCTACAAAAGAAACAGGCTGGCTTGGATACAACAAACTATTTGAGTCGAATCTTGCAGTCAGTAAAATGAAGTAGGAGTATAATCAATCTATGGAATTTCAAAAGGATGATATTGTAACACTAAAGATTGATGATATGGGAATGGATGGGGAAGGTATTGGAAAGAGTGAGGGCTTTACTTTTTTTGTGAAGGATGCTGTAATTGGAGATCAGGTGGAAGCAAAAGTTATGAAGGTCAAAAAAGGCTGTGCATATGCGCGGTTAATCAATATTCTAGTGCCTTCTCCAGACCGAATAAATCCAAAATGTCCCGTGCATAGACAGTGTGGTGGATGTCAGATACAACCACTAGACTATAAGGCACAACTATTGTTTAAAGAGAGAAAGATAAAAAGTAACCTAAACAGGATTGGCGGTTTTTCCAAGGAACTGATTGAGCAGATAACAGAACCAATTATAGGAATGGAAAAGCCTTTTTTCTATCGCAATAAAGCCCAGTTTCCAGTTGGAACTGACAAAAATGGAAATGTGATAACTGGCTTTTATGCTGGCAGAACCCATACAATCATACCAAATACAGACTGTGTGCTGGGAATAAAAGAAAATAAAACCATTTTGGAAATGGTTTTAAACCATATGGAACACTATCATATAACAGCCTACTCAGAAAAGGAAGGGAGAGGGCTTGTTCGCCATGTCCTAATACGTAAGGGATTCGCAACAGGCGAGCTTATGGTATGTGTTGTTTTAAATGGTGAGAAACTTCCGCAGGCGGACAAGTTGATTGCAGAACTGACAACGATAAAAGGCATGACAAGTATTTCCATAAATATCAATAAAGAGAAGACAAATGTGATAATGGGGAAAGTGTGCCATACTTTATGGGGACGTGATACAATCACAGATGTGTTACATGTGCGCAGTATAGAAAGTATAAATTCTGGAAAAGACACATATTATGCAGATGACAGTGGCATAACATTTGCCATCTCGCCGCTTTCTTTCTATCAAGTAAATCCAATTCAGACAGAAAAGCTTTATAGTTTAGCATTGGAGTATGCAGAGCTAACAGGGATAGAGACGGTGTGGGACCTCTATTGCGGTATTGGAACCATCAGCCTTTTTATGGCAAAACGGGCAAAACAAGTCTACGGAATTGAAATTATAGAACAGGCAGTCAAGGACGCGCGTGCAAATGCAGAGCGCAATGAAATTAAAAATGCTCGTTTTTACATGGGAAAGGCAGAGGAAGTATTGCCAAAACTTTATAGAGAAGATGGAATCTATGCAGACGTAATTTGTGTGGACCCACCGCGGAAAGGATGCGATGCCGCCTGCTTAGAGACAATTGTAAAAATGGCACCCAAGCGAATTGTCTATATCAGTTGTGACAGCGCTACGCTCGCAAGAGATTTAAAATATTTATGTGCAAACGGCTATGCGTTGCAACGTGTCCGTGGAGCAGACATGTTTTGCAATACAGTGCATGTGGAAACGGTTGTAATGCTTTCCTACAAAAAATGCAACAGCGCAATCAAAGTGAAAGTGGAGTTTGAAGAAGGTGAGGACAAAGTGTCATTTGATAATATTGCTAAAAGTGCCGAAGTGCACAAGCCGAAAGAGAAGGTTATCTACAAATGATTAAGGCGTACATAGAAGCGAAATACGATTTCAGAGCACACATCATATATATCACAGGTAAAGAGGGAGTTAGGATTGCCGACGTATGATATCCTTAGTGCAGTAGGGCAATTGGAACAGCCAAGGAAACATCCAACGGCGAAGAAAGTGAAAGCGATAAAGGATGCACTAAGATATTTTCATATTATCTAAATTGATGGACATATTTTTTTGAGTAGTAGATTTTCGATTAATGATTTTAGAGTAAAATAACTGGGAAATTATTAAATTAATCCATAAAAGTTACCAAAAATATTAATAGATTTGTGTAATACCTAATGCGAGGAGGATAAGACATGAAAAGAAAAGTAGTGATTATTACGGATTGTACTGATGTGGCTTATTTAGAAATTAGAGGGGCAATATATTCAAATACAGATTCTGATGACTTTGAAATAGAGCCAATTGTCAAGGTAGAAGATTTTAATATCACAAATGTATCCTTTTTAGTTAGGTTAATTGCAGAAATATATCCAGAAGGTACATTGATTAATGTAGTTGTTCACCCGTCACAATTAAGGGGAGAAAGAATAGTTGGAAAAACGGAGAGAAAAGGTATTATTTTTGAGGGGACAAACACTGGAGCATTTGGATGGTTATTAAAAGATTTTGGATGTAGGGAGGTATATGAACTTTATGATATGGGATTTGTTCCGTTTGGTGGCAAATATGTTCATGCACCAGCCGTGGGTAAAATACTTTCAGGTTGCCCATTAGAAAAGCTTGGTAATCTATTACAAATAAGCATGGTTAAAGATATAGAAAGGTCAGATGGAACAATATTGCATATTGACAATTTTGGAAATATTAAGTTTGTAGGAAATGTCAAAGGAAAGAATGGGGATAAATATACAATCATAATTGGAAAGAAAAAATTTCAGGCAATTTACTGGGAAAGAATGATGGAAAGAAACGATGGGGAACTGGTTATTTATCCTGGCAGCTCTTTTTTGTATCCTGAGATAGGCATAGTGCGAGGGAATGCGGCAAAAATATTAAAAATAAAATGGTCAGATAAAGTTATTTGTATTAAAAGTAATGGTGATTGTACATATGAAAATAGAGAGGTGGCGTTCCATGAAAGAAAATAAACATAACACAAACTCGATAATTCATATTGTTTATTTTTGCATTATTATATTGATAGTAGCGGTTTTGGGGAATATTATCTACAAAACAAATGCAGTAGAAAAAGGTGGTTTTAATAGTACTCTTAATGAATTCGTGGATAATAGTATGACAATTACTGTATCAATAGTTTGTTCGATTATAGCAAGTATTATTTATGCACATATAATGAATAAAAAGAGTGAGATAGAAAGAGAGAATTTAAAAAAAGACATTAAAATAATTTCAGAAAAAGTCTATGATGAAAAAATTGATGATGGGGTGCAAAAAGTATCACAGAAAATCACAGAAATATATAACGATACAATGGATATGATGCCATCTTATTATTATAGAAGTACGGATTTTCCAAATTCCGAATTTAATACTTTTTTGAACAAAAAAATCGTTGAGAGTAAAAAATTTGTTTATTATGGAGAAAGTGCAAGATTTACTTGTAAGAGATTATATAAATTGAAAGATGGAATTCCTAATTTGAAAAATTTAGAAATAGAGGTTTATATTGTTAATCCGGCATGTAATAAATTATTTGAAAGTAATAAAGCTTTTCTTGCGATAAAGGAAAAGAATAAAAATTATGGAGAAAAGAGGGGATGGAATACAATTATTGAAGAAGAAAAAATCAAAGTTTTATATTGCTTATATGCGTTAAGGGAGATGATAAGTTTTTTGCACAAGGTTGATGTATTTTTGATTGATGATGTTCCTTTTATTGATATAGAAATGACAGATGATATGATTGCGCTAGAATTTTTTAGAACTCGTAATGATTATAAAAGATATCCATTAACAATTGTTTATGATAATAAAAAAGCTTATTATGAAAGCTATGAGTTTTATCTTAAATGGGAAAAGGAAAAAGCAAAGCATATAAAACAAGAAGAGTTAACAGTTGATTATATATTAGCTTTAGGGAAAAAAGCTGGAATTAAAAATTTGACAGAACAAAAACTAAAAGAATGTTGTGATAAAGAAATTTTTAATGAATTAGAGAGATACATATAAGCAAATTATTTGATTAGTATCAGAGGCACATTTTGTAGTATTATAAGTTTGCAAGCAAATTCTTACGAAAGAGAGTGACCTTGTACGTTAAACTTATTATAAGCAGTATAAGATTGCGGCTGGGGATAAAGAAACAATTTTTTGACTCACCGAAAAAAGACCTCGAAAAGTGGATGAACAGGGCACACGGGTATTACAGAGAGCATGGAACTTTGTCAATGCCAAACACCGAGAGGTTCTGTAATGGGATGCATGTTTCAGTGAGTGCATCACCAGAAAGCACTTTATAAGAGAGGAGAACTATCCAAATGCCAGAAGAAAAGACTGGAAGAGATAGGCATCCAGCGGATAAAACCAAAGAAATTAAAATGTATCAGAAATACAAAAAAATCTTTTGGTATCAGCAAAAATTGCAGGTATAAGAATTATGTGCTAGGCGAACAGGTGAACAAGGTTATCCTGCAGTACAGGGAAGGGAGCCTTACAAGAATACAGGAAAAAGATTTAAGGGATGTTGGATTTAGGTTTAATAGAATCATAAAGTAAAATATGAGGAGCTGGAAAATATTCAGTTCCTTTTTTCGTAGATACTTGGAGAGCAGTTTAATATGTAGTACAATAGACATAATAAATGCACATTTGATAAGAGAGGGGGAAGTATTGATGCTAATAGATGGAAATATGATAATGAGTGGATTTGTATCAAAAGGTGTTAATAATCTTGTAGACTATGGTTGGAAAAAAATTAAAGATGCTAATAATATGAGAAAAGCACATGAACAAAATATAGAAACAAGAATCTATCAGGTAACGGTTGATGCTATCAATGCATTTACATTTAATGAATATCAGGATCAGGATATTTTGTTATATGTAGTGGAATGTATTTTTAGAGGATTTAAAGAAGGAAAAAAATATATTGAAGCTGTAAAAATGGGATTGAAAATATTGGAGTCACAGATTACAGACGATAGATGTCAAGATTTTTTAGGAGTATTATGTGAAGAAATATGTAAAGACAAAAATGATATTTTGTATAAAACATTAATTATAAATCAGAATGAACAAATAATTGAAGATGTGGACAAGAGCTTTAAAAGAAGTGAGCAAAATCAGAAGGATATAAGAGAAGATATACATAAAGGCTTTGAGAGGAGTGAGCAGAACAATCAGGAAACTCAAAGAAAATTAGATTATTTAGTAGAAAGGGCAGATAACAAAGAAGCAAATTTTTATAGTGAAATTCGTGTGGAAAATAAGGCAGAAGAATATGCTGCGAAATGGGAGAAGAATGTTTTTTTAAATAAATTTGATGAAGAGGATGAGAATCCTAGACCAGAAGTAAAACTGAGTAAAATATATAAGGATATCTGTCTGCCACATTATATCTGGAAATTTAACACCAAAAAGTCGGATAAGCTGTATAATTTATTAAAAAAGTATGTGATTAATAATGACGAAAAGAAGATGCTTCTAATTTTAGGACAGCCAGGGATTGGAAAGAGCACTTTGATTACATGGATTATGGCAAATTTTATAGAAAAGCAGGATGATATTTTAGTATATCAATTTGCTTCTGACTTGAAAAATATTAATTGGCAAGGGAACGATATATTATGTGAGATATTGAAAACGATTCATTTGAAAAGGGATAATCTGAAAGATAAGGTGTTAATTCTTGATGGCTTTGACGAAATATATGCAAACGGTGAGAGAGAAGAAATATTGAATAAATTAAATCAAGAAGTAAGAAGGATGAACAATTTAAGAAACTTTTCGATGGTCATAACATGTAGAGAAAATTATGTGTATGAATTAGAAAAACTAGAATGTGATTTTATTACACTACAAGTATGGGATGATGATCAAATAAAATGCTTTTGTGAAGCATATCAAAAAGAGAGCGGATGTAACATATCAAAAAGTAATATTGACAAATTATTAGAGAAAAAGGAAGTATTTGGTATTCCACTTATTTTATATATGGTTTTAGCATTAGAGATTACAATTGAAAAAAGTGAATCGCTTGTAGATGTATACGACCAGATTTTTTCAATAGATAGAAGTAGCATATATGACAGATGTATAAAAAATTTAAGGTATGATGGAGAACACAGAATTAGCAAAGACAAAATCAAGCAGGCAATACATCAAATTTCTCAAAGGATTGCTTTTTGGATATTTGAAAATAATTCTGAGAAAGCATTTATTCCCCAAAAAGAATACGAAATAATATGTGATTCTGTAATGAATCAAATTTCATATGCAGATAAAGGTGTAAAAAGAGATTTTTTAATTGGAAACTATTTTAAGATCGTAAAACATTGTGAGGGAATTGGAACACAGGAATTACATTTTATTCATCGTTCTATATATGAGTATTTTGTTGTTGTATATTTTTTTGAGTCTTTACAGAATCAAACAGCTAAAGAAGAAGTGGCGGGAAAGTTAGGGGAATTATTGAAGAAAGGACATTTGTCTCAACAGATACTAGAGTTTATTAAATATAAATTCGATGAAATAAAACAATATTCTTTATCTAATATTACAAAAGAAACTTTTCAGATAATGTTGCGAGATGGTATGACATATTATACCAAAGAAAAGTATAAGAATATTATTGAACGGGAAATGAACATATTTGCGAATATGCTTGAAGTGGTTCATCTGTGGAATCTAAAATTGAGTAAACCTGATAATAATATAATTTGTTATTTGCAACATAATCATACGGCTGAATTAAATTTGCAAAACACAGATTTAAACGGAGTAGATTTAAACGGAGCAGATTTAAGAGAAGCAGATTTAAGTGGAGCAGATTTAATAGGAGCATATTTAATAGGAGCAGATTTAAGTGGAGCAGATTTAAGAGGAGCATATTTAAGAGAAGCAGATTTAAGTGGAGCAGATTTAAGCGAAGCAGATTTAAGAGGAGCAGATTTAAGAGGAGCATATTTAAGAGGAGCAGATTTAATCGGAGCAGATTTAAGCGAAGCAGATTTAAGAGGAGCAGATTTAAGCGAAGCAGATTTAAGTGGAGCAGATTTAAGAGGAGC
>BLMC01000124.1 GCA_011959805.1 Lachnospiraceae bacterium
TTTTTGATGTTTTATGCTATGATATAGGCTGGATATTTTTTAGAGCAAAGGGGGTTTTTCCATGCGGATTGCCATTGTAGATGATATTGCGTCAGAAAGGGAAATTTTAAAGGCAGGGATTACGGAACAGACAGCACGCCTTTCCCTTGACGCTGTGATTTCCTGTCATGCTTCCGGCACGGATTTCCTTGCCGAAGCCAGGACAGAACATTTTGACCTTGTATTCCTTGATATTTATATGGAAAAAGAAAACGGCGTGGATACTGCGGAGGAACTGCGCCGCTTTGACAGGGACTGTGAGATTGTGTTTACCACCACTTCCCCCGACCATGCACTGGACGGCTACCGTGTCCGGGCGCTGCACTATCTAGTGAAACCCTGTGACGGGGCTGCCTTTGCCGCACTGTTTGATGAGGTCATAAAGAGGCATCCCGAAATGGACAGATTTCTGGAAGTGGATACCACAGGCGGCATCCTCCGGCTCCACCTGCGGGACATACTGTATGCGGAGCATTTTAAACACCAGATCCATATTTACCTTACAGGCGGGGAGGAAGCCGTGACACGCCGGACATTCCGGGAATTTACCGCACCCCTTACGGACGGGCGTTTCTTCCTGTGCAGCCGGGGCGTGCTTGTCAACATGGAACACGCTGCAGATTTTGACGGCACGGACTTTATCCTGAAGAACGGGAAAAGGGTTCCCGTCAGCCGTTCCCTTGCGGAAACCGCCCGGACTGCTTTTGGCGATTATTTATTCAGGAATTACGGAAGGAGGGGCTGACATGGCGTTTCTGGTTTTTTTACCGGGTATGCTGCTCGCTTATTTTCCCATGAAACAGCATCTTAGGCTACGCCCCGCCAAACTGGCGGCTGCGACAGTTTCCCTTATCCTGTCCTTAATCCTTGCAGGGGAAAGCGTGCGTTTTTTGTTCCATGTAGACATACTCTGGCTGTTTTTTCCTGCCGCCGCTGTCATGGGCTGTTTCTATATCCATACCCTCCATATCACACGCTGGAAATCTGTCAGTGTATTCCTTGCCGTGTGTGGCGTTTTTTCCTGCCTCGGAAATGCCGCCATCGGGATTAGCTGGGAAACCACGCCGCCGTTTCCACTATGCACGGACACTCTCTGGTTTGTGATGTGCTGCACCCTCACAGCCGCTTTATGGTATCCCGCCACCCATGCCACAAGGCGGCTCTTAGAGGACGATGCCTTTGCGCAGACATGGTATGTGTTCTGGATACTGCCAATCCTGTTCATCAGCCTGAACCTTTTTATCCTGCCACAAAATCCAGGCATATTAGAACAGGGGAGGCTCCGACTGCTCTATACGGTTTTTGGCTTCGTGTTTCTCATTCTACTCCTGTTGTCCTACCTGCTTTTTTACCATATGGCAACGAACCTGAACCGCAATGACAAGCTCCGGCTGGAGAACCATTTCCTTTCCATGCAGCAGGCACGTTACGACAATCTCCTTGCCACTACAAGGCAGGTGCGGCAGGCACGGCACGACATACGCCACCATTTCCATGTCCTGCAAAGCCTTGCCGAACGGGGAAACTTAGAGGAAATCCTGAAATATCTGGCACAGGCGCAGGGGGACGTCCCAGCCGGCGATCTTGGGCTGTGTGAAAATGCAGTTGTGGACAGTGTTGCCGGATTTTTTGTATTGCAGTACAGGGAGCATGGGATTCCACTCACCTTTACGCTTGACCTGCCCCGTGAGCTTTCTGTGCCGGATACCGACCTGTGTTCCGTACTGTCCAACCTCCTTGAAAACGCAATGGAGGCAAGCCTGAAAACTGCCCCCGAAAGACGGAAAGTGAACGTGTCTGCCCGCCTGCATTCCGGGAATGTGCTGCTGTTGTCCGCCACGAACAACTATGACGGGGAAGTGCGGGAAAAAGACGGCGTATTCCTCTCCTCCAAACGTCCGGGGGAGGGCATCGGTTTACAGGCTGTGCGCCATACCGCAGAAAAAAATGGGGGATACTGCCGTTTTCTTTATGGGAATGGCGTGTTTTGCGTGAATGTGATACTGCGGGGAGAAAACGGTTAAAAACGGAACCCGCTTTCAAAATCATCTTCATCCAGTTCAAAATATTCCATGAAAGTAAGATACAATTCTTCTGGACGCTCTGGCAGGCATTCAACATAACTGGATATATCCTGAACCGTATGGCTGCTGTATTCTATATGTACCTGCCATGACGGTCTGCCCTCCGGTTCCGCTGGCAGAGCCTCCTCTTTTTCCTCCAAATCATCTTCATAGATACCTTCCCCCAGAAGAATATCCGTAAAAAAATCATCTTCATCAGGATTCAGGCAGTAATCCTGTTCCCACATAAAGATTTCCAGCGTATGTACAATATAGCGCAATAGCTTTGACATCTCCCTGCCCTCCAGAGTGACGGACTGCTCCCCACTGTCCGTGCAAAAATCTGTCATGGTCAGCACACGGCTTTTCCGGTCAATGGTAAAGCGGCGGTCTGCCAGTTCCATATCCCCGTACCCGTCATAAACCTCTGTATGCACTTCAAAGGACAATGTATTGATAATAAGCTGTTTTTTCATGGCATTTCGTTCCGCATAGGGAAAACATATATTGTAGATTTCCCTTGCCGTGTCTGCCACTTCCGGGGATTTATCGTACATTTTAGCCTGTAACCATTTTTTCTCACCATCTGAAAGCCGCCGCATAGGGAAACCCATCATCCGGTTGATAGCCATTGCATCCGCTTTTTCAGCAGCACTTAAACGGGAACAGGCTTTGCAGATATGGGCGGCATGACCTTTCCCTGAAAACTTTTCATTTGCTTTGTACTCGCCGCATATTTTACAATAATGTCCATGCGGACGGTTTTTCTTTTTTGACATCGCAGATACCTCCTGCCTTTTATTATACCGCAGACTGGAAAAACCGCAAAGAATATGATGGATTTTTCGTAAAATTCTTCTTAGTGAATCCAATACAGCGCATAAAAAACAAGCCACCATGCCCACTCTTTGAATGGGTATGGAAGCCTGTTTCCGCTTTCGGTTATTCCGCTTCCACCAATGCAAGCTCTCCAAATTCCGTATCGGTCATATCCCGCAGTTTTCCAATCACCCTATGGGACAGCTCCGCCATATCCGTATCCTCAAGGTATGGCAAGGCTCTTTCGATGTCCGCTATGACCTCGTTTTTGCCTTCTCCTGCAAAGATACAGATTAAATTGCTTTCTTCCACTGTAAATTTTGTATTCATATCCTTACATCTCCCTCTGATTATTTTTATTGTTTTCCTGTGCTTCATGGTCTTTTCCCTGACCGGAAACAAGCGCCTTTTTCTCTGCAAGGCGGGCTTTTAAGGAAGTCCTTACCGCAGGGCGTTCCTGCTCCTTTTTGTTTTCTTCCTTCTGCGTCTTTTCCCCTGCACCGTTATTCAGCACATTATCCACCATGTTGTAATTCTGTTCTTCCATTTCCTCAATCTTGGCAAGGGGCTTGTATTCTGCCAGCTTTTCAAGCAGCTCCGCCGCCCTCTTTGTTTCTTCCGGGTCTGTCCCTTCTGCAATCACATCAGCAAGCCATACCATAAGGTGAGAAGTATTATCACGGCTGATGCTCTCTGCAAGGTCAGATACGTTCTCCGTCATGTTCCGGGCATTGTCACGGTATGCGGCGGTATCATAGTCAAAAGTGAAACGGTCAAACTCCACCGCAAGCTGTTCTGCAGGTATCAGACCGGGCAGACGCTTTTCCCATACCTTTGCTTCAAATTCCTCCGTCATGTTGCCGTCTATCTCCATTTCAGGAAATTTCGCCGCCAGCTCCGCTATCACTTCCATCGCCTGCGGGCTGTCCTTGATTTCGGGGATATACTCCAATATGTCAAGGTCAATCCGTTTTCCGGATAAAATATCAATTTCCACATCTTCAAACGCTTCTGTTCCCGGTGTGTGAATATTGATGCCGATTGCAGGGATACCGTTCATGCGCTCCGGCGGTATCTGTTTCCAGATTGCAACTGCTTCATCAACGGTAAGGATATTCTTATAAAACTCTCCCAAATTATGAAATTCACCGCACTCTGCAACAGTCAGTGTAATTTCTGGTTCTGCCTGCTCCGGGAATAAGGTTTCCCGCAGCCCTTTTTCCTCAAAATCTTTGCCGTTAAATATGGTTATTTTATCCGTTTCCTCATTGAACTCTATGGAAAAATCCAGCTTATTTCCCTGCTCAATATAAGCATGATCCGCCGCTTCAATACATTCCCCATATTTTCCCATTTCCACAAAAGGCTTGTCACACTCTGCATAGGCTTTACACAATCCCTCTGCATCAAGTCCGCTGGTATTCTTAAACCATCGTTCCTCATCGTTCATGCGGATATTAAAAATACTTACTGGCTCATTCTCCCTTGCCTCACGCACCCCGTCAAGGTATTCCTCCACTTTCGGAAGGTATGTTTCAAGCGTTCCCGTCCTCTGTGCGGTAATCGGGTTAATGTCTACTTGAATGCCGCCGATATGAAGCCCGCCCTCATTGAACGTGTCAAACAGCACATCTTCACGCTCATTTGTGGAAAGCTCCACCACTACGTCAAGGTCAGAGCCTTCACGTTCCAAGCCACGGCAGCGGCTTCCGGCTACTGCCACATCCACAATCTCCGCAGCTATGCCGGATTCGTCAATCTTTGCCTGCACATGGCATTTTACGGTTTCTTCAATCTCTGACGGGTTCATTTCGCTAATCTCATGGAACAGCTCCTTTGTTTTTGCCCTAAACTCTGCCACTACATCAATCGGCGGCGTGGTGTGGTTCGCTTCCTCCACTTTTTCCATCAATTCATCATAATCAATCGGTATCAGTTCATCGCTGTCTTGTATATTTCCCCTTGCGCCATTATCAAAGGGATTCTCTTTCAAATCCTCCACAATGTCATTTAGGGCTTCTTGGATACTGACATCAGGATTGTCATAAACGCCGCCGTCTATCTCCTTGTAATCTGCGCCCATAATGGAATAGTCATAGCCGCCCTCTGTTTCCTGTATGCTGATGTAACGGTCTGCAATCTGAAAGGCAAGCTCTGTTTCCGTTGCTTTTCCCAACTCTGACATCAACTTCAAATCATTCTGCAAAGCAGAATGATTGACTTCATGTCCAGAAGTGTCCTGCCTGTCCTCTAAGGATTGTTTCAGTTCCGCAAGCACCTGTTCCCTGTCATCTCCGAGGTCAATGATTTCGTCCTCATCTTCCATGTCTGCAAATTCCAATGTTTCAGCAGATTTTTCTGGCTCATTCTGTTCCGGCTGCTTCTGTTCGGATTGTTCCGTTTCTGACTGCTCTGTTTCCGGCTGCTCCGATTGTTCTGTTTCTGACTGCTCTGTTTCTGGCTTTTGGACATCATGTCCAGAAGTGGCATCTTCCGCAATCC
The DNA here is from genome assembly GCA_011959805.1 of Lachnospiraceae bacterium. Taxonomy (GTDB): domain Bacteria; phylum Bacillota; class Clostridia; order Lachnospirales; family Lachnospiraceae; genus COE1. The sequence continues at coordinate 5,424 of BLMC01000124.1, forward strand.
CTTTCTCCTGTTCTTCGGCGGCTCTTGCCTGCTCAATGTCTTTATACTCACGCTCAAACAGACCGAGAAAAGCTGTTCCCATTTCCTCATAGAAAATCTGCTTTGTGGCATTCCCAAAAGTAACAGTCACAGCATCTTTTCCGAATACTGCAACGGCATCATATTCCCCTACTTCTGTTACCCGTTCATAACTGCCGATAAGAGCCTTTGCAAGTTCCTCACGGACATCCTCGCCGCCCTGCATACGGCGGGCTATATCATGTATTTTATAATCGGATACCAAGCCCCCGCCAAACAATGCTTTTTCCATCGGCTTAAATTTGTCAATATACCCCTCCTCAAAAAAACGATACCCCAAATCTTCAATCTCGTCCCATGCAAGAAACTTTTTTGCAATCAAAGGCGCACTGTCTGTTTCAAGAAATTGTTTTTCTTCCTCCGTCAGTTCCATTTCCGTTTTATCTGCCTCCTGCTCCTTTACGCCCTCCAATGCCCTTGTAAAATGTGGAAGTTCCGTAAAACCATAGGAATCTACAAAGTGTGTGCTGTTCTTCCCGTCCTCATGCAGCACAACAACATCGCTGACGGAAAGGGAATGTCCTTTGTAGTCTGCCGGGTGGTCTATATTGAATTTTACATAAAGCGCACCCAGTTTTTCGCTTTGTGTCTGTCCCTGAATGTCCGAAAGCTCCCCCGTATAGACAAGGTTATAATTTCCCGGCTGGATTTCCTTAAAGTCATCGGACAGAAGGTTTCTTTTCAATAATTCCTCTGTACCTGCAAAATGAAAATCCCGAAGCTCCGGGCTGTCTTTTAACTGGTAAATGCCATATTTGTCCGTATCGCCATATAAAAGCTGCGCTTCTTTTACTGGTGCGCTCCCCGCAAGTTCCTCCTGCATGGAACGAAACGCCCTCTCGTTTTCCCAATCGTTCTTTTCTATGCCAAAAATACCATCATACTCCGTAATCTGTTCCTCTCCCTCTATCAAGGTTTCCGAACCGTCCTCGTGGAGCTGGTACACAGGCAGGTCACGTTCAAACAGTTCTATTGCCGTTTCCTTTGTGAGTGGCAGCATTTCCTCCCATGTGTAGCCGTATTCGTGCATTTCAGACAAGCCAATCATGCCACCGGGGAGCGCATCAATCTCCGCCTGTGCCTTGTCCATCGTTTCCATGAGCAGGGAAATGTCATTTTTCTGTCCCGCAACAGCCCTTGCAAGGGAAACCGTTTCCTCCATGTTGTCCAACTTATAAGCATGGTTCATAATCAAATTTTTTTCTTCCATATCAAATACTGTCCCTGAAAATTCCATGCGGTTTATGAGCTGCTCCGCCTGCTTCATTATGGGTAATTCTGATGCTGCTTCTATTTCTTCTGTTTCAAGGTTTACTTCATAATCATAAAACTCTGGTATCACAGGGTTTTTGCCATTCCTAACAAAAACAGGGATATATTCCACCTGATTATCGGAAAAATACTTTTCCACATCTCCCTCCCAGACAGAATCAACCCGTTCTAACATATCCTGCAAAATTTCTTTTACTTCTTCTTGTGTCTTATTCGTAATTCGGGCTATTTCAAACTGTTCCCCATCTTCATACACCATCTTAACAATAACATCATCTGCCCCAACAGGCTCTTTTGCCTTTTCTTTCCGTTCCCTTTCTGCATTTAAGTCAATTACTTCATTTGTATCCGTATTGTAACAGACATCAAGATGGTATTCCCCAAATTCTTTCGTATCCTGATTGGCAATCTCCGTTACCCATGCGCCCCTGCTTTCCAGATATGCGGCGGCGTTCAGCCTGTCATCATCATTCATATCAGACAGCGCTTCCACAATCTCCGCCGCATCCATTCCCCGTACATTCACAAGGCTGTATTCCGATAAATCGCTGTTCTGTATTAACAGAAGGCTCTCTTTTTCCTGCCCACTCATCATTTCCCGGTCACGCCAAATTTCTTTGAGCTGTTCCTCAATGCCTGTAATCAGTTCTGATGATGTCCTGCGGATTGTGTCAAGGGAAGATTTCAGCTCCTTCATGTCACGACCTGACGACCAGCCGCCTATATAATAGAAGGAATATGAGGAAGTATCAATTCCAAAGTGGCTGCAAACTGTAAAAGCTATGCCCTCCGCTTCGATTTCTTTGGTGTTCCTGTCCTTTACGGGTGCAAGAATATCCTGATTGATTTCCTTATTATGCAGCATGGAATGTGCGGTTTCATGCACCAGCGTTTTCAATGTCTGGCTCTCGCTCATGCCCTCCTGCACCGCAATCCGGTTTTCCTCTGTATGGAAATATCCCTTTGAATCTCCGGGAATATCTTCAAAAGCAATCGGAACAGGCGCAACATAAGTAATTGCCTTGATAAAATCCTCATATCCCTCTACCGTGGATAAAAGCTCTTTCGCTTCCAGTTCTGGGAGTGGCTCTCCCTCCGTCTGCGACACATCAAATACGGATACCACACGGAAGGCGGGGATTTTAACCTCTACTTCCTCTTTCTGCGGCATACCATTCTCGTCAAAAACCATCTCCCCGGTCACAGGGTCTAACT